>NZ_JAGHWV010000007.1:77537-115103 GCF_017746095.1 Xanthomonas sp. D-109 | reverse complement strand
CGCCGGCCGCCGCTGCCGCCGCTGCGGCCAGTGCGACTGCCAAGCCGACCGCCGCTGCGGCCGGCACCGCGCCGCCCGGCAGTCAGGCCGCAACCCCCGGCAGCGGTCCTGCGCCGGTCGCCCGCGATGGCGGCTGGGCCACGCCGCAGCGCGGCGACGACTGGGGTGCGGCCGCCCGCAACCGCCCAGGCGATGCCGGTGCGGGCGCCAGCAAGGGCGGCGGCCTGTTCAATGCCGACGGCAGCGTGCGCCTGGCCGATGGCCGCGGCAACGACCAGGCGCCGGCGCGCAGCGCGCCCGGCTCCGAGACCGACACCTGGACGCGCGAGCGCATCGAAAAGACCGGCGAGTGGCTCAAGCGTCCACCGTACGACTACACGCCGACCTCGTTCGACAAGTACTGGCTGCCGAACGCGACGCTGCTGGAAGAGTGGGTGCGGCGCGGCATCAAGTCGGTGAAGATCCCGATTCCCGGAACCACCAGCAGCATTTCCTGCGTGATCTCGATCCTGCAGGTGGGCGGCGGCTGCAGCATCACCGATCCCAATCTCAACGAGCAGCCGGCCGGCGCACGGCCGCCGCCGAACGTCCCGTTCAAGCGCGAGTTGCAGGAAGACAACGGCAGTCGCTGAGTGGCCGGGTGCGGCTTGGTGTCAGAAGAGGGCAGCGCACATCACCTGCTTTCAGCACACGCGAAGCGACGCGGCTGCACTGCGGGCGGCTTCAGCGGCACGGCTTTCCCTGCGAGGGCTCGTCGCAGCGAAAAGGCAGCTCCAAAAAACCTGTCGCGCACGGCGTGCTGTCTCGTAGGAGCGGCTTCAGCCGCGACGGGCGTTCCTGGTGAAGCCCGGTCGCGGCTGAAGCCGGTCCTACGTGGGGCCCTCGCGTTGGATGGCGCCGGAGCGACAGGATTGCGCGTGATGCGAACGCGCATCCGGAGCGCGAATGTGTGCGAGCGCGTCGCCGCTTGCTCAGCAGTGCACCATGATGCAGGCGACCACGCACGTCATGCGGTGTGCGTGGCTGCCTGCGCGTGCTGCACTCAATTCACGCCGTGCAGATCGCGCAGCTGGCTGCTGCGCGAGCCGAAGTAGGCGGCCAGGTCGGCGATGTCCTGGTCGCTGAGCTGCGCCGCCTGCGGGCTCATCAGCGGATGCGTGCGCGTCCCGCCGCGATAGGCCTGCAGCGCGTGCGCGAGGTAGTCGCCGTATTGGCCGCCGAGCTTGGGATAGGTCGGGTCGATCGGCGCGTTGCCATCGGCGCCGTGGCAGTCGATGCAGCTCTGCCCGGTGGCCTTGCCCTTGGCGTGAGCGAGCTTGTCGCCGGCCTCGATGCGCCCGCCGGGCAGGCCGGCGGAGGAGCCGGAGCCGTGCTCGCCGCTGGCATGGCCGGGGTCGCCGGCGGATTTGCTGGTGGATTCCACCTGCGATTGCGAACAGGCCCCCAGGCACAGGGCGGCAAGCAGGACGAGGGCGGGACGCAAGGCGTGCGCGGCGTTCGGCATGGGAGGCCTACTTGAGGGTGGACAGGAAAGCGGCGATGTCGGCGATCTCCTGGTCGGAGAAGCTTTCCGCCTGGGCCTGCATGGTCGGGTGCTTGCGCTTGCCGAGCCGGTATTCGGTCAGCGCCTGGGTCAGGTACTGCGCCGACTGCCCGCCGATCTTGGGGATGCGGTAGCTGGGATAGGCATTCTTGTAGCCGGTGACGCCGTGGCAGCCCTGGCAGGTGTAGGTGAGCACCCGGCCGTTGGCGGCATTGCCCTGCACAGGGGCGGGCGCCGCGGCTGCGGCGGCGGGAGCGGCGGGCGCCGGCGCGGTCTGCGCCATGGCCGGGGCGGCCCCAACAGAAACGAGTACGGCCAGAGCAAAACAAGCGGCTAGCGGCTGCGTGCGCATGGTTTCGTGGTCCGGAGGACGGATTGGGGTTCCGGCGTGGGGGAACACGGAACGGCCCGAGTATAGCCTCACCTTTCGCGGCTCCGAAACTGGCGGCGGCGGGCACCCGTGACCTTTGGCGCATACGGCACGACGTTGTTTGGTGATCTACTTATCTACAACACCATTCACGCCATCCACTAAGGACACGACGATGACGCGACCGCTGATGCGCCGCACTGCCACTTGCGCTGCCGCGCTGCTGGTCACCACCACGCTGCTGCTCGGCGGCTGCAAGCCGGCCGCCGAGGCCAAGGCCAAGGCCGCCGACAGCGAAAAGGCACCGGAGGCGGTGCCGGTGGAGGTGGCGGCGGCCAGTCGCCGTGCGGTGGCGGCCAGCTACAGCGGCACCGCGGCGCTGGAAGCGCGCGCCGAGTCGCAGGTGGTCGCCAAGACCTCCGGCGTGGCCCTGGCGGTGCTGGCCGAAGAAGGCCAGCAGGTGCGCGCCGGGCAGCCGCTGGTGCGGCTGGACCCGGACCGCGCGCGCCTGGCGCTGGCGCAGAGCGAGGCGCAGTTGCGCAAGCTGGAGAACAACTACCGCCGCTCGCAGCAACTGGTGGGCCAGCAACTGGTCAGCGCCGCCGACGTCGACCAGATCAAGTACGACCTGGCCAACGTGCGCGCGCAGCACCAACTGGCCGCGCTGGAGCTGTCCTACGCCACGGTGGTGGCGCCGATCTCCGGGGTCATCGCCTCGCGTTCGATCAAGACCGGCAACTTCGTGCAGATCAACACGCCGATCTTCCGCATCGTCGACGATTCGCGGCTGGAGGCCACGCTCAACGTGCCCGAGCGCGAACTGGCCACGCTCAAGACCGGGCAGCCGGTCACCCTGCTGGCCGATGCGCTGCCGGGCAAGCAGTTCCGCGGCCGGGTCGACCGCATCGCGCCGGTGGTGGATGCCGGCAGCGGCACCTTCCGTGTGGTCTGCGCCTTCGACGAGGGGGCCGAAGCGCTGCAGCCGGGCATGTTCGGCCGCATCCGCATCGATTACGACCAGCGCACCGATGCGCTGGTGGTGCCGCGGCTGGCGTTGCTCGACGATGGCGAGCCGGCGGTGTTCCGCGTGGTCGCCGGCAAGGTCGCGCGGGTGCCGGTGACGCTGGGCTATGCCGAAGGGCCGTGGGTGGAGATCCGCCAGGGCCTGCAGGCCGGCGATCAGGTGGTCACCGCCGGCAAGGTCGCGCTGCGCGACGGCAGCCGTGTGCAGGTGATCGCGCCGCAGCGCGAGGTCGCCGACGCTGCGCCTGCCACCGCCGCCGGAGCGCGCTGATGCACGGCGCCGGTCGCGACGCGCACGACGTCCCACCGCCAACTGCCGCTGCACACGGCGGCGGCCTGGTCGAATTCGCCACCCGCCGCCGCGTGACCATCGCGATGATCACGCTGACCATGCTGCTGTTCGGCGCGATCGCGCTGCACGGGCTCAAGGTCAACCTGCTGCCGGACCTGAGCTATCCGACGCTGACCGTGCGCACCGAGGACGCCGGCGCCGCGCCGTCGGAGATCGAGACGCTGGTGACCGAGCCGGTGGAGGAAGCGGTCGGCGTGGTCAAGAACCTGCGCAAGCTCAAGTCGGTCTCGCGCACCGGACAGAGCGACGTGGTGCTGGAGTTCGCCTGGGGCACCAACATGGACCAGGCCAGCCTGGAGGTGCGCGACAAGATGGAGGCGCTGTCGCTGCCGCTGGAGGCCAAGGCGCCGGTGCTGCTGCGCTTCAATCCCTCCACCCAGCCGATCATGCGCCTGGTGCTGTCGAGCAAGACCGCCGCGCACACCGATGCCGAGGCGGTGCGCGCACTGACCCAGTTGCGTCGCTACGCCGACGAGGACCTGAAGAAAAAGCTGGAGCCGGTGGCGGGCGTGGCCGCGGTCAAGGTCGGCGGCGGGCTGGAGGACGAGATCCAGGTAGACATCGACCAGCAGCGGCTGGCGCAGCTCAACATGCCGATCGACACGGTGATCGCGCGGCTCAAGGACGAGAACGTCAATCTCTCCGGCGGGCGCCTGGAGCAGGGCACGCAGCGCTACCTGGTGCGCACGGTCAACCAGTTCGCCGACCTGGACGAGATCCGCAACCTGTTGCTGACTACCCAGGGCGCCGGCGGCAACGCGGCCGACGCGGCCTTGCAGCAGATGTACGCGATCGCCGCTTCCACCGGTTCGGAAGCGGCGCTGGCCGCGGCGTCGGCGGCGCAGAGCGCGACCTCCAGCACGACGACCACTGTCGCCGGCGGCATGCCGATCCGGCTCAAGGACGTGGCGCAGGTGCGGCAGGGCTACAAGGAGCGCGAGGCGATCATCCGCCTGGGCGGCAAGGAGGCGGTGGAACTGGCCATCTACAAGGAGGGCGACGCCAACACCGTGGCCACCGCGGCGGCGCTGCGCAAGCGCCTGGAACAACTGCAGGCGCAGATTCCGGCCGACGCCGAACTGACCACGCTGGAGGACCAGTCGCGCTTCATCGAGCACGCCATCGGCGACGTCAAGAAGGATGCGGTGATCGGCGGCCTGCTGGCGATCCTGATCATCTTCCTGTTCCTGCGCGATGGCTGGAGCACGTTCGTGATCGGGCTGTCGCTGCCGGTGTCGATCGTGACCACGTTCTTCTTCATGGACCGGCTCGGCCTGAGCCTCAACGTGATGTCGCTGGGCGGCCTGGCGCTGGCCACCGGCCTGGTGGTGGACGATTCGATCGTGGTGCTGGAAAGCATCGCCAAGGCGCGCGAGCGCGGCCTGAGCGTGCTCGATGCGGCGATCGTCGGTACCCGCGAGGTGGGCATGGCGGTGGTCGCCTCGACCCTGACCACGATCGCGGTGTTCCTGCCGCTGGTGTTCGTGGAGGGCGTGGCCGGGCAGCTGTTCCGCGACCAGGCGCTGACCGTGGCGATCGCCATCGCGATCTCGCTGGTGGTGTCGATGACCCTGATCCCGATGCTCAGCTCGCTGAAGGGCCGTGCGCCGCTGGCGTTTCCGGTGGAACCGGCGCCGCCGCACTGGCAGCCGCGGCGCGGCTGGCTGAAGCCGCTGGCCTGGAGCCGGCGCGGCGCCGGTGCGGCGGTGCGGGGGGTGTTCTTCGGCGTGGCCTGGCTGTGCGTGCGGCTGTGGCGCGGCGCGGTAGCGGTGGTCGCGCCGGTGATGCGCAAGGCCAGCGCCCTGGCGATGGCGCCGTACGCGCTGGCCGAGCGCGGCTACCTGCGGCTGCTGCCCGGCGCGCTGGCGCGTCCGGGCTGGGTGCTGGGGCTCGCGGCGCTGGCCTTCGCCGCGACTCTGGCGGTGGCGCCGCTGCTGGGCGCCGACCTGATCCCGCAGCTGGCGCAGGACCGCTTCGAGATGACGGTGAAGCTGCCGGCCGGCACGCCGCTGCGGCAGACCGACGCGCTGGTGCGCGAACTGCAGGACGTGCACGGCAAGGACGCCGGCGTGCAGGCGCTGTACGGGGTCAGCGGCAGTGGTACCCGGCTCGACGCCAGCCCCACCGAGAGCGGCGAGAACATCGGCAAGCTGACCATCGCCATGGCCGGCGGCGGCAGCGCGCAGTTCGAGGCGCAGCAGAGCGAGCGCATGCGCGCGACGATGCGCAACCACCCGGGCGTGCAGGTCGGTTTCAGCCGGCCGGAGCTGTTCAGTTTCTCCACGCCGCTGGAGATCGAACTGCGCGGCCAGGACCTGCAGACCATCCAGCACGCCGGGCAGAAGCTGGCGGCGCTGCTGCGCGGCAACGGCCACTTCGCCGACGTCAAATCCACGGTGGAGGAGGGCTTCCCGGAGATCCAGATCCGCTTCGACCAGGAGCGCGCCGGCGCGCTGGGGCTGACCACGCGGCAGATCGCCGACGTGGTGGTGAAGAAGGTGCGCGGCGACGTCGCCACCCGCTACAGCTTCCGCGACCGCAAGATCGACGTGCTGGTGCGCGCGCAGCAGAGCGACCGCGCCAGCATCGACAGCATCCGCCGGCTGATCGTCAATCCGGGCAGCAGCCGGCCGGTGACGCTGGATGCGGTCGCCGACGTGGTCGCCACCACCGGTCCCAGCGAGATCCACCGCGCCGACCAGATCCGCGTGGCGATCGTCTCGGCCAACCTGCGCGACATCGACCTGGGCACGGCGGTGCGCGAGGTGGGCGAGATGGTGGCGCGCGATCCGCTCGGCGCCGGCGTCGGCATGCACATCGGCGGGCAGGGCGAGGAACTGGCGCAGTCGGCGCGCTCGCTGCTGTTCGCGTTCGGCCTGGCGGTGTTCCTGGTGTACCTGGTGATGGCCTCGCAGTTCGAGTCGCTGCTGCATCCGTTCGTCATCCTGTTCACCATCCCGCTGGCGCTGGTCGGCGCGGTGCTGGCGCTGCTGCTGACCGGCAAGCCGGTGTCGGTGGTGGTGTTCATCGGCCTGATCCTGCTGGTGGGCCTGGTCACCAAGAACGCGATCATCCTGATCGACAAGGTCAACCAGTTGCGCGAGGAGGGCGTGGCCAAGCGCGCCGCACTGATCGAAGGCGCACGCTCGCGGCTGCGGCCGATCGTGATGACCACGCTGTGCACGCTGTTCGGTTTCCTGCCGCTGGCGATCGCCAGCGGCGAGGGCGCCGAGGTGCGCGCGCCGATGGCGATCACCGTGATCGGCGGGCTGCTGGTGTCCACGTTGCTGACCCTGCTGGTGATCCCGGTGGTCTACGACCGCCTGGACCGCCGCGCCGACGCGTACTACGCCGAACGCGGGCGGCGTGCGCGGCAACGTGAAAACGGCGAGCAGCGCCTGCAGGACGGCGAGGGCGCGCCGGCATGAGCGTCGCCGAATTCAGCATCCGCCGTCCGGTCACCACCATCATGTGCTTCGTGTCGCTGGTGGTGGTCGGGCTGATCGCCGCCTTCCGCCTGCCGCTGGAGGCCTTGCCGGACATCTCCGCGCCGTTCCTGTTCGTGCAGTTGCCGTACACCGGTTCGACCCCGGACGAGGTCGAGCGCAACCTGGTGCGGCCGACCGAGGAAGCGCTGGCGACGATGACCGGGATCAAGCGCATGCGCTCGACCGCCACCGCCGACGGCGCCAACATCTTCATCGAGTTCTCCGACTGGGACCGCGACATCGCCATCGCCGCCTCCGATGCGCGCGAACGCATCGACGCGATCCGCGCCGACCTGCCGACCGACCTGCGGCGCTACAACGTGTTCAAGTGGTCCAGCAGCGACCAGCCGGTGTTGAAGGTGCGCTTGGCCGGCGCGGCCGACCTGACCGGCGCGTACGACATGCTCGATCGCGAGTTCAAGCGTCGCCTGGAGCGCATTCCCGGGGTCGCCAAGGTGTCGGTGTCCGGGGCACCGCCGAACGAGGTCGAGATCGCCATCGCCCCGGACCGGCTCAGCGCGCACAACCTCAGCCTCAACCAGCTCAGCGAGCGCCTGGGCAAGCTCAACTTCTCGCTGTCGGCCGGGCAGATCGACGACAACGGCCAGCGCCTGCGGGTGCAGCCGATCGGCGAACTGCGCGACCTGCAGGAACTGCGCGACCTGGTCATCGACGCCAAGGGCCTGCGCCTGGGCGACATCGCCGAGGTGCGGCTGAAGCCGACCCGGATGAGCTACGGCCGGCGCCTGGACGGGCGCCCGGCGGTGGGCCTGGACGTGTTCAAGGAGCGCAGCGCCAACCTGGTCGAGGTCTCGCGCGCGGTGCTGGCCGAGGTCGAGCAGATCCGCAAGCAGCCGGCGCTGAGCGACGTGCAGATCAAGGTCATCGACAACCAGGGCAAGGCGGTGACTTCGTCGCTGGCGGAACTGGCCGAAGCCGGCGCGGTCGGCCTGCTGCTGTCGGTGACAGTGCTGTTCTTCTTCCTGCGCCACTGGCCGTCGACCCTGATGGTGACCCTGGCGATCCCGATCTGCTTCGCGATCACCCTGGGTTTCATGTACTTCGCCGGGGTCACCCTCAACATCCTGACCATGATGGGCCTGCTGCTGGCGGTGGGCATGCTGGTGGACAACGCGGTGGTGGTGGTGGAGAGCATCTACCAGGAGCGCGAGCGCATGCCCGACCAGCCGCAGCGCGCGTCCATCGTCGGCACCCGCAACGTCGCCATCGCGCTGTCGGCCGGCACCCTGTGCCATTGCATCGTGTTCCTGCCGAACCTGTTCGGCGAGACCAACAACATCAGCATCTTCATGTCGCAGATCGCCATCACCATCTCGGTGTCGCTGCTGGCATCGTGGCTGGTGGCGGTGAGCCTGATCCCGATGCTGTCGGCGCGCATGCGTACCCCGGCGCTGCTGCATTCCCCGCACGGGCTGATCCCGCGCCTGCAGCGCCGCTACGCGCGGGTGCTGGCCTGGTCGCTGGCGCATCGCGGCTGGAGCGTCTGCGCGATCGTGCTGATCAGCGCGCTGAGCGTGATCCCGATGATGCAGACCAAGAAGGACATGTTCGGCGGCGACGGCGGCGAGCAGGTCTTCATCGGCTACCAGTGGAAGGGCGCCTACACGCGCGAGCAGATGGCCGAGGAAGTGACCCGGCTCGAGCGCTTCATCGATGCGCGGCGCGCGCAGTACCACGTGACCCAGGTGTATTCCTGGTTCAGCGAGGAGGAGGGCAGCAGCACCACGCTGACGGTGGATCTGAAGCAGGTCCGCGACCTGCCGGCCCTGATGGAACGCATCCGCAAGGAACTGCCGCGTTCGGCGCGGGTGGATTTCCACGTCGGCAACAGCAACGGCGGCGATGGCGGCAACGGTGGCGGGCAGACCGTGCAGGTACAACTGGTCGGCGATTCCACCGAGGCGCTGCGCGCGCTCGCCGACGACGTGGTGCCGCTGCTGGCACGGCGCAAGGAACTGCGCGACGTGCGCGTGGACAGCGGCGACCGCAGCACCGAACTGGCGGTGCGGGTGGACCGCGAGCGCGCCGCCGCGTTCGGCTTCAGCGCCGAGCAGGTCGCCAGCTTCGTCGGCCTGGCGCTGCGCGGCGCGTCGCTGCGCGAGTTCCGCCACGGCGACAACGAGGTGCCGGTGTGGGTGCGCTTCGCCGGCGCCGAGCAGACCTCGCCGGAAGACCTGGACAGCTTCAACGTGCGCACCCAGGACGGGCGCAGCGTGCCCTTGCTAAGCCTGGTCGAGACGCAACCGCGCGCCGCCGCGACCCAGATCGCCCGCACCAATCGACAGACCACGCTGACCATCACCGCCAACCTCGGCGCCAAGGTCACCGCGCCGGAAGCCAAGCAGGCGATCGAGGACACCCTCAAGGCGGTCGACTTCCCGGTCGGCTATCGCTACAGCTTCGACGGCGCGGACGGCCAGGACGACGATCAGGCCAGCAAGCAGATGCTGTTCAACCTGCTGATCGCGCTGGTGATGATCTACGTGGTGATGGCCGCGATGTTCGAATCGCTGCTGTTTCCCGTGGCGATCATGAGCGGCGTGCTGTTCTCGGTGTTCGGCGTGTTCTGGCTGTTCTGGATCACCGGCACCAGCTTCGGGATCATGGCCTTCATCGGCATCCTGGTGCTGATGGGCGTGGTGGTGAACAACGGCATCGTGATGATCGAGCACATCAACAACCTGCGCCGGCGCGGCCTGGGTCGTACCGAGGCGCTGATCGAAGGCTCGCGCGAGCGCCTGCGGCCGATCATGATGACCATGGGCACGGCGATCCTGGCGATGGTGCCGATCTCGCTGACCACCACGCAGATGTTCGGCGACGGCCCGGCCTACTACCCGATGGCACGCGCCATCGCCGGCGGCCTGGCGTTCTCGACCGTGGTCAGCCTGCTGTTCCTGCCGACCATCTACGCGATCCTGGACGATCTGAGCAACGGCGTGGCCAACCTGGTGCGGCGCGCGCGTGGGCGTCGCGGTGTGGCCGCGCAGCTGGTGTCCTGATCCGGAGGCTTCAAACGACCTGTGGGAGGGGCTTCAGCCCCGACGCGGTACGGCGTCGGGGCTGAAGCCCCTCCCACAAGGGTGAAACGTGCGCGGCGACGTTGGCCGCCGCGCGGGGTCGCTCAACCCGCCAGCTTGCCGAAGATGCGGAAGCCGGCCAGCCACACGCCGAGCATGCTGCCCAGGTTGGTCAGCAGGAAGGTCAGCACCACCCGCGAGACGCGGTTGCGGTACCAGCCGCGCAGGTTCTGCGCGTCGTCGCGCAGGGCCAGGAAATCGCCATAGGCCGGCTTGCGCATGTGCACCTCGACCAGGGCGCTGAACGCACCGGCCGGCACGCCGGGGCGGAATGGCTTCAGCGGCGCGGCGATGGCGCCGGCGATCACGCTTAGCGGATGGCCGCCGGCGAGGATGCAGCCCAGCCCGGCCAGGCCGCCGGTGAACAGCACCCACTGCAGCAGCAGGTCGGTGCCCAGCGCGAAGCCGCCGTGCCAATAGCCCCAGGCCACGCCGCCCAGCACCAGCGCGGTCAGGGTCAGGGTGATCCAAGGCACCTTCTTCTTGGTCGGCACGTCTTCCAGCGCCTTGCGCAGCGTCGCCGGATCGTCCTGGTCGCCCTGCAGATGCCGCGCCAAGCCAGCCAGGTGGCCGGCACCGACTACCGCCAGCACCTCGCGCACGCCGGTCGACGGCGCGCCCTCCAGCGGTTCGGCATTGTCGGTCAGCGGCAGCGCGCGCTGTTGCGCCCGTTCCTCGCGCAAGCGCGTGGCCATGTAGCGGTCGCGCTCGGCGATGATGGTTTCGTACAGCGCCGGGCTCTCGCTGGCGAAGTCGCCGAAGCTGGCCTCGAGCATGTCGCCCTGCTTGAGCTTCTCGATCTCCGCCTCGCCGACCTCGTCGGAGGCGAACAGGCCACCGAGCAGGCCGCTGGCCAGCTTCAGCTTGCCGAAGAAGCCGAGCCGGCTGGACGCACGCTTGAAGGTCAGGCCGACTTCGCGATCGACCAGGTACACCGGCAACTGCCGTTCGCGCGCCAGCAGCACCGCGCGCTTGAGTTCGGCGCCGGGCTCGATGCCCAGTTGCTCGGCCAGGCGCCGCTGGTAGGCGGCCAGCGCTAGGTTGGCGGCGAACAGGGCCACGCGGCCCTTGCGGATCACCTGCACCAGGTCCAGCTTGGTCAGCGCGTCCGGATCGGTCAGCGCCTGCAGGCGCTGCGGATCCAGTTCCACCGCCACCGCGTCGAAACGGCCGCTGCCGATCGCCCGTTCCACGGCAGCGACGCTGGCCAGGGACACGTGCGCGGTGCCGAGCAGGGTGTAGCGGATGCCATCGCGTTCGACGATGCGGTACGGCTGGCCGTCGAACAGCGCATCGTCGCCGTCGGCCTGGGAAAGTTCGTTCATTCCATCACTCATCGGAGGGCGCCTCGTCGGCGCCGGGGCTCAGCGGGCATGGGGGTGTGAGGGCATCGGCCGCGACTGGCATGGGCGCCTGCGACCTGGTCGCGCCGTGCCGCAGTCAACGGCGCTGCACTGGCAACCCGGCACGGCGCTGCGGGTCAGTCGATGTAGCGCTTCAGCAGGTCGCCGTAGGCATCGATGCGGCGGTCGCGCAGGAACGGCCAGATCCGCCGCACGTGCTCGCTGCGCTGCAGGTCGACGTCGCAGACCAGCACGGTCGGCTCGGCGCCGGCCTCGGCGATGAACTCGCCCTGCGGGCCGAGCACATGGCTATTGCCCCAGAACTGGATGCCCGATGCGCCCAGCGGCGACGGCTCGTGGCCCACACGGTTGCAGCTCAACACCGGCACGCCGTTGGCCACCGCATGGCCGCGATGGCTGAGGATCCAGGCATCGCGCTGGCGTTCCTGCTCGGCCTGTTCGTCGTTGGGGTCCCAGCCGATCGCGGTCGGATACAGCAGCAGTTCGGCGCCGGCCAGCGCCATCAGCCGCGCCGCTTCCGGATACCACTGGTCCCAGCACACCAGCACGCCGAGGCGGCCGACCGAGGTCTGGATCGGGGTGAAGCCCAGATCGCCCGGGGTGAAGTAGAACTTCTCGTAGAAACCCGGATCGTCGGGGATGTGCATCTTGCGGTACTTGCCCAGCAGGCTGCCGTCCTTTTCGAACACCACCGCGGTGTTGTGGTACAGGCCGGCGGCGCGGCGCTCGAACAGCGAGCCGACCAGGACCACGCCATGGCGCTTGGCCAGCGCGCCCAGGCGTTCGGTGCTGGGGCCGGGAATCGGCTCGGCCAGGTCGAATTCGTCCACCGACTCGTGCTGGCAGAAGTACGCGCCGTTGTGCAGTTCCTGCAGCAGCACCAGCTGCGCGCCCTGCGCGGCAGCCTCGGCCACACGCGATTCGATCGCTGCCAGGTTCGCCGCGGCGTCGCCGTGGTTGCGCTCCTGGATCAGCGCGACGGAAAGAGTGTTTCGGCTCATTGCGGAATCAAGGTTCGCGGTAAACCGGCATGGTAGCGCGGATGGCCGCGCGGCAGGTTCCAGGGAGATGAATCCCGCGCCGCGCGTGGCGGCGGCACGGGCGTGGTCGGCGCTGCGCCGGCGTGCGGCGCAGCCGCGGTTCAGTCCGCGAGCAGGCCGGCCGGCAGCTGCATGGTGATGCAGTGCAGGCTGCCGTTCTGCCAGATCAGCGCGCGGCAGGGGATCGGCACGATTTCGTGCTGCGGGAAGGCCTGCGCCATCACCGCCTGCGCCTGCGCATCGGCCGCGTCGCCGTAGGCCGGCATCAGCACCGCGCCGTTGACGATCAGGAAGTTGGCGTAGGAGGCGGCCAGACGCCGGCCCTCATCGATGACCGGCTGCGCCCACGGCAGCGGGAACAGCCGATAGGGTGCGCCCTCGGCGGTGCGCAGCGCCGCCAGTTCGGCGCCCATCGCCTGCAGTTCGGCGTAGTGCGAATCGCCGGCGTCGTCGCAGGCCTGGTAGACGATCGCGTCGGTCCCGGCGAAGCGGGCGAGGGTGTCGATGTGCGCGTCGGTGTCGTCGCCTTCCAGGTAGCCGTGATCCAGCCACAGCACGCGTTGCTGCGCCAGCCACTCGGCCAGGTCGTGGCCGAGCGACTCGCGGCTGCGCTCCGGGTGGCGCTCGTGCAGGCACTGCCAGGTGGTCAGCAGGGTGCCGGCGCCGTCGCAGTCGATGGCGCCGCCTTCCAGGGCGAAATCGATGCGGCGCACGTCGCTGTCGGCGAACAGGCCCTGCTCGGCCAGCACGCTCACCAACTGGTCGTCGCGGCTGGCTTGGAACTTGCCGCCCCAGCCGGTGAAGCGGAAATCCAGCAACTGGAAGCCGCCGTCGGCACGCGCCAGGGTGATCGGGCCGGAATCGCGCAGCCAGGTGTCGTCGTACTCGGCCTCGACGAAGCGCACCCGCTGCATGTCCACCCGCGCCGAGCGCAGCCGTGCCTCGGCATAGATCTGCAGGTCGGCATCGGCCACGCAGATCAGCACCCGCTGGAAGCGCACGATCGCCGCCACCAGGGCGATGTAGGTCTCCTCGACCTCGGCCAGGCGTTCGGCCCAGTCGGTGCCGGCATGCGGCCAGGCGATCAGGATGGCGGACTGGGGTTCCCATTCGGCGGGAAGGCGAAGACGATCAGACATTGCGACCACTACTCACGTGCTGCCGGGAAGCCCGGCGGTTATGTACGTCCCCGCACAGACGTGTGCGGGTGTTTGCCCGGGACGCGCGCTAGCGGATCGCCGGCTTCGGGCCGATCTCGTTGGGGTCGGCCTTGTTGGCGACCACGTCCACCACCTTCTGCTTCTCGAAGTACACGGTGAAGGCCGGATAGACCCAGCGGTTGATGGTCGGCCACTGCCGCTTCTGGCCGCCGCGCGGCTCCAGCTTCTGCTGCGGTGCCCCGTAGCGCGCCTGCACCTGGGCCATGCTCAGGCCGCGGGTCGGCAGCGCCGCCGCAGGTTCTTCCTTGACCCGGTCGACCAGCAGGGTCTCGGCGTGGGCGCCGCCGGCCAGGCCCAACACGGCCAGCAGCGGCAGGACGGACAGACGATGCTTCATCACGTGTACTCCCCAGAGGACGAACGCCGATTACAGCAAACTTCGGCAACAAAAAACCGCCCGAAGGCGGCTTTCGTCGACGACCGGCCACCGCTGCGCGCGGTGCGGCAGGGCAGGCCGGGTCGGATCAGCGCTGACGCGCCTTGAAACGGGGGTTGGACTTGCAGATCACGAAGACCTTGCCGCGGCGGCGGACCACCTTGCAGTCGCGGTGACGGGCCTTCGCCGACTTCAGGGAGGACAGGACTTTCATGGCACACCTCGGCGTAAACTTGTGGATTCGAAGGAGGGCGGCACGGCCGAAACCATGGCGCGGGATCAGTAAGCCGGCGATTGTAGCCTGGTTTTCTTCATGGTTTCAACTGCTTGCGCCAGCCCGGCCGGCGTCGGCGCTACAATGCGCCGCCCCCCGTCCGAGGAACCGCATGAACGAGCCCGCTCCCGTCCTGACCATCGATGGCCCATCCGGGGCCGGCAAAGGCACCGTCAGCCGCATCGTCGCCGCCCGCCTGGGCTGGCACTACCTGGATTCGGGGGCGCTGTACCGGGCGGTCGGGGTCGCGGCCAGCTGGGCCAATCTGGACATTTCCGACGCCGCCGCCCTGGTGCGCTGCACCTTCGACACCCGGGTGGATTTCGACGAGGTCGCCGGCGGCGGCCTGCGGGTCCGGATCAACGGCGCCGACGCCACCGACGAGTTGCGCCTGGAGACCACCGGCGCGGTGGCCTCGGCGATCGCCGCCATTCCCGAGGTGCGCGCGGCGCTGAAGCAGCGCCAGCGGGCCTTCCGCACCCCTCCCGGGCTGGTCGCCGACGGTCGCGACATGGGGACGGTGATTTTCCCGGACGCCCCCTACAAGGTGTTCCTGACCGCCAGCGCCGAGGAGCGTGCCCAGCGCCGGCATAAGCAGTTGAAGGAAAAAGGGGTTTCGGTTATATTCGACGACCTGCTGCGCGAGATCATGGCCCGCGACGCACGCGATGCCCAACGCGCGGTGGCCCCGCTGAGGCCGGCAGACGATGCCGTCCTCCTCGATACCACCGGCATGGACATCGATCAGGTGGTGGGCCGCGTCCTGCAGTTGCTGCCGGTCTGAGCGGCACGCAGGCAGCAGCAGGGCGGCATCGTCATGGATGCCGCCGGTTCCTCGCAACACCCGCAACATCCAGGTTCCACCGATAGCGTCAAAGGCTCCGCTGCGCATCCCGCGCTGCGGTTTTTCCATTCCACACCCGGCCGCTGTTCGGGCCGACTAACAGGTGGACAGTCGCTGTTTTCCAGAAGAAAACGCCCTGTCCGTGTGTCCACTAGAGTAATTTCAAATGACCGAATCTTTTGCCGAACTGTTCGAAGCCAGCCAAGCCAACCTGGCCAAGCTGAAGCCCGGCGCCATCGTCACCGGTACCGTCGTGGAAGTCCGCGGCGACGTGGTGGTGATCAACGCCGGCCTGAAGTCCGAAGGCATCGTGCCGATCGAGCAGTTCCGTAACGACGCTGGCGAAATCGACGTCGCCGAAGGCGACCTGGTCAAGGTCGCGCTCGACTCGCTCGAGAACGGCTTCGGCGAGACCGTGCTGTCGCGCGAGAAGGCCAAGCGCGCCATGGTGTGGGACGAGCTGGAAGAAGCGTTGGAGAAGAACGAGACCATCACCGGCCGCATCAGCGGCAAGGTCAAGGGTGGTTTCACCGTGGACATCAAGGATGTCCGCGCGTTCCTGCCCGGTTCGCTGGTGGATGTGCGCCCGGTGCGCGACCCGGCCTACCTGGAAGGCAAGGAACTGGAGTTCAAGCTGATCAAGCTGGACCGCAAGCGCAACAACGTGGTGGTCTCGCGTCGCGCGGTGGTCGAGAGCGAGCACTCGGAAGAGCGCGAGCAGCTGATGGACAAGCTGCAGGAAGGCGCGATCCTGAAGGGTGTGGTCAAGAACCTGACCGACTACGGCGCGTTCGTGGACCTGGGCGGCATCGACGGCCTGCTGCACATCACCGACATGGCCTGGAAGCGTGTGCGCCATCCGTCCGAAGTGGTCAACGTCGGCGACGAGCTGGACGTGCGCGTGCTGAAGTTCGATCGCGAGCGTAACCGCGTCAGTCTCGGCCTGAAGCAGCTGGGCGAGGATCCGTGGGACAACATCGCCCGCCGCTACCCGGCCAACAGCCGCGTGTTCGGCAAGGTCTCCAACGTCACCGATTACGGCGCGTTCGTCGAGATCGAGCCGGGCGTGGAAGGCCTGGTGCACGTGTCCGAGATGGACTGGACCAACAAGAACGTCAACCCGTCCAAGGTCGTGCAGGTCGGCGACGAAGTCGAAGTGATGGTGCTGGACGTGGACGAAGAGCGTCGCCGCATCTCGCTGGGCATGAAGCAGGTCGCCGCCAATCCGTGGGAGACCTTCGCCGCCACCCACAAGAAGAACGACAAGGTGTCCGGCCAGATCAAGTCGATCACCGACTTCGGCATCTTCATCGGCCTGGACGGCGGCATCGACGGCCTGGTTCACCTGTCCGACATCAGCTGGAACACCACCGGCGAAGACATCGTGCGCAACTTCAAGAAGGGCGACACGCTGGAAGCCGTGGTGCTGGCGGTGGACCCGGAGCGCGAGCGTATCAGCCTGGGCGTCAAGCAGCTGGAGCAGGATCCGTTCGGCCAGTACATGGCCGCCAACCCGAAGGGCTCGAAGGTCGAGGGCGTGGTGCGTGAAGTGGACGCCAAGGGCGCCACCATCGACCTGGCCGACGGCATCGAAGGCTACGTCGCCGCACGCGACATCGCCAACGAGCGCGTCGACGACGCCAGCCAGCACCTGAAGGTCGGCGACAAGATCGAAGCCAAGTTCGTGGGCATGGACCGCAAGGGCCGCACCCTGCAGCTGTCGATCAAGGCCAAGGACGATGCCGAAATGCGCGAAGTGCTGGAGGAATACCAGTCCGCGTCGGGCGGCACCACTCAGCTGGGCGCGCTGCTGCGTGCGCAGTTGAACGGCAACAAGTCCGAGTAATCCGCCACACGCAGCGTTACTGGCACGGCCCGGTGTTCCCGGGCCGTGCCAGGTTGCGACCCCACTGCACGCATCCGTAAATGACCAAATCCGAGCTGATCGAAATCCTGGCGCGCAAGCAGGCGCATCTGAAGTCGGACGACGTCGATCTGGCGGTTAAGTCGTTGTTGGAAATGATGGGCGGCGCCCTGTCCGGCGGCGATCGCATCGAGATCCGCGGCTTCGGCAGCTTTTCCCTGCATTACCGGCCGCCCCGCCTGGGACGCAATCCCAAGACCGGCGAGTCCGTCGCGCTTCCCGGCAAACACGTGCCGCATTTCAAGCCCGGCAAGGAGCTGCGCGAGCGCGTGAGCGGCGTTGTCCCGGTCGAATCCGACACGCCCTGAGCCCGGCGTCCGGCGCTTGCCGGAATCCACGCCTGTTCGGCTAATCTAGTGTCTCCCGACGCTGGAGTTGCTCATGAAGATTGCACGACTGCTGATCCTGCTGGTGTTGCTGTTGGCCGGCCTGGTCATCGGGTCGCTCAATTCGCAGCCGATCCAGATCAACTTCGTGTTCTCCAGCATCGCCACCACCTCCGGCATCGCCATCATCGTCTCGCTGTTCGCCGGCGTGCTGATCGGTGCCTCGCTGGTCCTGGCGGCCCTGGTGATTCCCCTGTACGCAAAGCTGCGTCGCGCCAACAAGGCCGCGAACGCCGCTGCACCGGCCGTCGCGCCGGTCTCCTCCCATGCCCACCAGCCCTTGGACGGACGCTGATCTTCGATGGACTTTCTGACCGAGTGGTTCTGGTTCTTCCTGTTTCTGCCGCTGGCGGCGCTGAGCGGCTGGGTGATCGGCCGCCGTGGCGGCCAGCGCCATGGCGACACCCAGGTCAGCCGGCTCTCCAGCACCTATTTCCGCGGCCTCAACTATCTGCTCAACGAGCAGCCGGACAAGGCGATCGAGCTGTTCCTGCACATCGCCGAACTGGACAAGGAAACCTTCGAGACCCAGGTCGCGCTGGGCCACCTGTTCCGCCGCCGCGGTGAGGTCGACCGCGCCATCCGCCTGCACCAGGGCCTGGTCCAACGCGGCGACCTGAGCGACGCGCAGCGCGTGCAGGCCTTGCTGGCGCTGGGCGAGGACTACATGAAGTCGGGGCTGCTGGACCGCGCCGAAACCGTGTTCACCGAACTGGCGCAGATCGACCAGCGCGCGCCGCAGGCGCTCAAGCACCTGATCAGCATCTACCAGGCCGAGCGCGACTGGGAAAAGGCCATCGACAACGCCACCCGCTACGAAGAGGTGACCGGCGAGCCGATGGGCAAGCTGATCGCCCAGTTCGAATGCGAACTGGCCGATCGCTATCGCGCCTCGGGCAAGAACGACCTGGCGCGGGCGGCGATCGCGCGCGCCTACCAGGCCGACGCCAAGTCGGTGCGCGCCGGCATCCTGGAAGGGCGCATCGACGTCGACGACGGCAACGACGAGGCCGCGATCCGCGCCTTCGAGCGCGCCGCCCGCCACGATCCGGACTACCTGCCGGAGATCATGCCGGCGCTGATGGAGTGCTACCGCCGCGGCAGCGATCTGAGCGGCGCGCGCGCGTTCCTGTCGGAGATGACCGAGCACTACCGCGGCATCGCGCCGGTGCTGGCGCTGACCCGCCTGATGGAGTCGCAGGAAGGTATTTCCGCCGCGCGCTCCTACCTGGGCCGGCAGCTCAAGGACCGGCCGTCGGTGCGCGGCGAGTCCGCGCTGATCGACCTGACCCTGGCCGAGGGCGCCGATTCCACCGCGACCCTGCAGGATCTCAAGCACATCACCGACCAGTTGCTGGTGCGCAATCCCAGCTACCGCTGCACCCGCTGCGGCTTCGGCGCGCGCACCCACCACTGGCAATGCCCCAGCTGCAAGGAGTGGGGCACGGTCAAGCCGTTGCTCAACTACGCGGTGGTGTAGTGCCCATCGCAGGAACCGCGCTGCTCTTGGCGCTCGGGGTGTTCAGCGCGGCCGGCACCTGGCTGTCGCGCCAGTACGCACTCAAACGCAAGTTGATGGATGCGCCCGGCGAGCGGCGCAGCCACACCGTGGCAACGCCGCGCGGCGGCGGCGTGGCAATCGTGGCCGCGGTGCTGCTGGCCTGCGGCTGGGCGGCCCTGCAATGGCCGCAGCACGGCGCGGGCATCGCCACCGTCGCCGCCGGCCTGGTGCTGGTCGCTGGCGTCGGTTGGTGGGACGACCACCGTTCGCTGTCGGCGGCATTGCGATTGCTGGTGCATATGGCGGCGGCGACTCTTCTGGCTGCACTTGTCTACCAGGCGAGCCAACCGCTGTGGATGGCCGCGTTGGTGTGGTTGGCAACGGTTTCGCTAATTAATATCTGGAATTTCATGGATGGCATCAATGGTCTGGCCAGCAGCCAGGCGATGCTCGCCGCCCTGGGATTCGCCTGGTTGCTGCCCGAGCCGCTGCGTTGGCCATGCTGGGTGCTGCTGGTGGCCTGCGCGGGATTTTTGCCGTTCAACTATCCCCGAGCACGCATTTTCCTCGGCGATGTCGGCAGCGGCGCGCTCGGTTATCTGATCGCTGCGTTGTTCGCCTGGTGCATCGTCGCCGGCGGCCAGGCACCCTGGCTGCCGGCATTGCCACTGTCGGCCTTCGCCATCGACGCGGGCTTCACGCTCGCCTCGCGCATGCTCGCCGGCGAACGCTGGTGGCAACCGCACGCGCAACATTTCTATCAGCGTTGGGTACACACCGGCAGTAGCCATACTGTCGTCACGCTCGCCTACGGTCTGTTCAGCATTGTCGCGATTACAATTGCGCGGCTGGGCAGGCCGCTGGATGCGGGCTTCCAGGCCGGTCTGACGATCGCCTGGTTCTGTTCGGCAGGTGTGCTTTGGCTGGCTTTGCGCAACCGGATGCGCCGAACTCTTACGGATTACTGATGCTTTCCACGCGCGACCGAGTCACCGAGCTGTTTCCCAAGGCCTCCGTGGTCGTCCACGATCTGGCCATCGTCTGGGTCTGCTGGCAACTGCTGCACGCCGCGCGCTACACCATGCTCCCCGGCGAGCATCCGCTGCCGTTGTGGAACCTCAACACCGCCATCGTGCTGGTGGCCCAGGGGCTGGTGTTCTGGAAGGTGGGCCTGTACCGCGGCCTGTGGCGCTTCGCCAGCGTTCCCGACCTGCTCAATATCTTCAAGGCCAGCTTCTATGGCCTGGTGGCGATCGTGCTTGGGCTGGCCTACAGCCGCTTCGATGCGATCCCGCTGTCGGTGCTGATGGTGTATCCGTTCGCGCTGTCGGCGCTGCTCGGCGCGCCGCGGCTGCTGTATCGCGCCTGGAAGGACTACCAGATCGCCCATTCGGACGACACCGCGCGGCGCGTGCTGATCGTCGGCGCCGGCCGGGCGGCCGAGGCACTGGTGCGCGACCTGCGCCGTTCCGGTGCCTATCACCCGGTCGGCTTCGTCGACGATGCCGGCCACCTGCACGGCGCCAAGCTGCAGGGCCTGCCGATCCTGGGCCGGATCGACGAGGCCGGCGCGATCGCCAAGGAAACCGCGGCCAAGCTGCTGGTCATCGCGATTCCGTCGCTGGACGCGGCCGGCATGCAGCGCGTGGTGGCGATCTGCGAAAGCACCGGTCTGCCGTTCCGCACCGTGCCGCGCCTGCTCGACGTGCTCGAAGGCCATTACCTGCCGGGCGAGCTCAAGGAGGTCGCGATCGAGGACCTGCTCGGGCGCAAGCCGGTGACCCCGGACTGGAAGCTGATCAAGGGCTGGCTGTCCGGGCGTACCGTGCTGGTCACCGGCGCTGGCGGCTCGATCGGTTCGGAACTGTGCCGGCAGTGCGCGCGCCACGGCGCACGCAAGATCGTGTTGCTGGAGATCAGCGAACTGGCGCTGATCACCATCCATGCCGACCTGCGCCGGACCTTCCCCGATCTGGAGATCGCCTGCGTGCTCGGCGATTGTGGCGATCCGGCGGTGATTCGCCACGCCATGCAGGTGGCCGAGCCGGACGCGGTGTTCCATGCCGCCGCCTACAAGCAGGTGCCGCTGCTGGAGCGGCAGTGCCGCGAGGCGGTGCGCAACAATGTGCTGGCCACCGAGAACGTGGCGCGTGCCTGCGTCGCCGCCAAGGTTTCGACCTTCGTGTTCATTTCCACCGACAAGGCGGTCAATCCAGTCAACCTGCTCGGCGCGTCCAAGCGCTACGCGGAGATGGTGTGCCAGTCGCTGGACGATCAGGCGGTGAGCACGCGCTTCGTGACGGTGCGCTTCGGCAACGTGCTGGACTCGGCAGGCAGCGTGGTGCCGCTGTTCCGCGAACAGATCCGCCAGGGCGGTCCGGTGACGGTCACCGATCCGCAGGTGACGCGCTACTTCATGACCATTCCCGAAGCCAGCCAGCTGATCGTGCAGGCCGCGGCGTCCGCGTCGCATGGCGCCATCTACACCCTGGACATGGGCGAGCCGGTGCCGATCCGTCTGCTGGCCGAGCAGATGATCCGCCTGGCGGGCAAGCAGCCCGGGCGCGACATCGCCATCGTCTACACCGGCCTGCGGCCCGGCGAGAAACTGCACGAAACCCTGTTCTACGCCGACGAAAACTATCGGCCGACCTCGCATCCGAAGATCCTGGAAGCGGGCGTGCGCAGCTTCTCGCGCGAGGACGTGCTGCGCGGCGTGCAGCAGTTGCGCGCCGCGGTGGCCGACTACGACAGCGACACCATCGAGAAGGTGCTGCGCATGACCATGCCGGAGTTCGCACCCTTGCGTCAGCAAGACGGTCACGACGGCTCGGCTACCATCGTTCCATTTCCCGCACGCGAGGCCAGAAGGCTCTGATGAGCAAGAGAATCCGCAAGGCAGTATTCCCGGTGGCAGGTTTGGGTACCCGCTTCCTTCCCGCCACCAAGACGGTTCCCAAGGAAATGTTGCCGATCATCGATCGGCCGCTGATCCAGTACGCCGTGGACGAGGCGATCGAGGCCGGTTGCGACACCCTGATCTTCGTCACCAACCGCTACAAGCACGCAGTCGCGGATTATTTCGACAAGGCCTACGAACTGGAGCAGAAGCTGGAGCGTGCCGGCAAGCACGAACAGCTGGAAATGATCCGCCACGTGCTGCCCGATGGCGTGCGCGCGATCTTCGTGACCCAGGCCGAAGCGCTGGGCCTCGGCCATGCGGTGCTGTGCGCCAAGTCGGTGATCGGCGACGAGCCGTTCGCAGTGCTGCTGCCGGACGACCTGATCTGGAACCGCGGCGACGGCGCGCTGAAGCAGATGGCCGATCTCAACGAGCGCAGCGGCGCCAGCGTGATCGCCGTGGAAGACGTGCCGCACGAGAACACCGCCAGCTACGGCATCGTCGCCACCGAGGCGTTCGATGGTCGCAAGGGCCGCATCGCGCAGATCGTCGAGAAGCCCAAGCCGGAAGACGCGCCGAGCGATCTGGCGGTGGTCGGTCGCTATGTGCTCAGCTCGAAGATCTTCGAACTGCTGGAAAGCACCGGTACCGGTGCCGGCGGCGAGATCCAGCTGACCGACGCCATCGCCGCGCTGTTGAAGAGCGAAGAGGTCGATGCCTACCGCTTCGAGGGCACCCGTTTCGATTGCGGTACCCACCTGGGCCTGGTCGAGGCGACCATCCGCTTCGCGCTGGAGAACAAGAAGCTGGCCAAGCCGGCGCGCGAGAAGCTGACCCAGATGCTTGCCGAGGAGTGAGCTGGGCACGGCGCGCCGCTGCAGGGTGGCGCGCTGGCCGAGTTGCTGATCCAGTAGCGTCAAGCAATGATTCGATCCGAATCGGTCGAATCGGGTGACAAGCAAAAAGCAGCCGCGAGGCTGCTTTTTTTGCGCTGGCGTGCGCAACAACGCTTGATGCCGGACCCTCACCCCAACCCCTCTCCCGGTGGGAGAGGGGCTATGGCCCGCTTTTTGGATAAAGTGGCTGAGGGTAGGGCGCTGCCGCGCTTACAGCGCCTCAATGATGCCCGCGGCGCCCATGCCGGTGCCGATGCACATGGTGACCATGCCGTACTTCTGCTTGTGGCGGCGCAGGCCGTGCACCAGGGTGGCGGTGCGGATCGCGCCGGTGGCGCCGAGCGGATGGCCCAGGGCGATGGCGCCGCCCAGCGGGTTGACCTTGGACGGGTCCAGGCCGCTGTCGCGGATCACCGCCAGCGACTGCGCGGCGAAGGCTTCGTTGAGCTCGATCCAGTCCAACTGGTCCTTGCTCAGGCCGGCCTGCTTGAGCGCCTTCGGAATCGCCTCGATCGGACCGATGCCCATCACTTCCGGACGCACGCCGGCGACCGAGAAGCTGACGAAGCGGGCCAGCGGGGTCAGCCCGTAGTCCTTGATCGCCTGCTCGGAGGCCAGCAGCACCGCACCGGCACCGTCGCTCATCTGCGAGGAGTTGCCGGCGGTGACGCTGCCGCCGAACTGGCCGTTGCGGAACACCGGGCGCAGCTTGGCCAGGCCTTCGATCGAGCTGTCCGGACGCGGGCCTTCGTCGGTGTCGACCAGCTTCTTGCGCAGGGCGATGACATTGCCGGCCAGGTCGGGCTGGTGCGAGAGGATCTCATAGGGGCTGATCTCGTCGCGGAACTCGCCGGCGGCGATCGCGGCGATGGCCTTCTGGTGCGAGGCGAGGGCGAAGGCATCCTGGTCCTCGCGCGACACCTTCCACTCCTCGGCCACCTTCTCGGCGGTGATGCCCATGCCGTAGGCGATGGCGACGTGGTCGTCGGCGAACACGCTTGGCGACAGCGCGACCTTGTTGCCCATCATCGGCACCATCGACATCGATTCGGTGCCGCCGGCCAGCATCAGGTCGGCGTTGCCCAGGCGGATCTGGTCGGCGGCCAGCGCCACCGCCTGGATGCCCGAGGAGCAGAAGCGGTTGATGGTCTGCCCGGCCACCGAGTTCGGCAGGCCGGCCAGCAGCACGCCGATGCGCGCCACGTTCATGCCTTGCTCGCCCTCGGGCATCGCGCAGCCGATGATCGCGTCGTCGATGCGCGAGGTGTCGATGCCCGGCGCCTGCGCCACCACCGCGCGCAGCACGTGCGCCAGCATGTCGTCGGGACGGGTGTTGCGGAACATGCCCTTGGGCGCCTTGCCGACCGGGGTACGGGTGGCGGCGACGATGTAGGCTTCCTGGATCTGTTTGCTCATGGCTTTCTCCGAAAGCCGGGAATGGGGAATGGAGAGTCGGGAATCGTGAAGCGATTCGCGCGATCTGCAGCAGTCCTATTTCCGGCAGAAAATTAGGGAGAGAAGGAGGAGCCGGGAATGCGCTTCCATTCCCGATTCCCCATTCCCGATTCTCAGTTCCTAAGCGGCTTACCCGTCTTGAGCATGTGCCCAATCCGCGCCTGGGTCTTTTCCTGCTGGGCCAGTTCGACGAAGTGCTTGCGCTCGAGCTTGAGCAGCCATTCCTCGTCCACCAGCGCGCCGCGGTCGACTTCGCCGCCGCACAGCACGGTGGCGATGCGGGTGGCGATCTCGTAGTCGTACTCGCTGATGAAGCGGCCTTCCAGCATGTTGACCAGCAGCATCTTGAAGGTGGCGATGCCGACGTCGCCGGCGACCTGGATGCGTCGGGCCGGCAGCGGCGGGCGGTAGCCGCCCTCGGCCAGGGCGCGCGCCTCGGCCTTGGCGATGTACAGCGATTCATAGCTGTTGAACACCACCTTGTCGGTGCTGCGCAGCAGGCCCAGTTCCTTGGCGTTGACCGCCGAGGTGGAGACCTTGGCCATGGCCACGGTCTCGAAGGTCTTCTTCAGTTCGGCGAACACGTCGCCGCCCGGACCCGCGGCCTGCGCCGCGCGCACCGCGATCTCCTTGAGGCCGCCGCCGGCCGGCAGCAGGCCCACGCCGGCCTCGACCAGGCCGATGTAGCTCTCCAGCGCAGCCACGGTCTTGGCGCTGTGCATCTGGAACTCGCAGCCGCCGCCCAGCGCCAGCCCGCGCACCGCCGCGACCACCGGCACCAGCGAATACTTGATGCGCTGGCTGGTGGCCTGGAAGTTGGCGACCATCGCCTCGAACGCATCGACCTTGCCGGCCTGCAGCAGGCCCAGCGCGCCGGCCAGGTCGGCACCGGCGGAGAAGGGTTCCTTGTGCTGCCACAGCACCAGGCCCTTGAAGTCCTTCTCGGCGCGGCCGACCGCTTCCTGCAGGCCGTCCAGCACCTGGTCGGAGACGGTGTTCATCTTGGTCTTGAAGCTGACCACGGCGATGTCGTCGCCGTCGTGCCACATGCGCAGGCCGTCGTTCTCGAACACGGTCTCGCCCTGCGCGAACTTCTCGCCCAGCAGCGGATCGGGGAAGCGCTGGCGCTTGTACACCGGCAGCGCCGAGCGCGGCAGCTTGGCGTCGCGCGCCGGGCTGTACGAGCCTTCGGCGGCGTGCACGCCGTCGCGGCCGTCGAACACCCAGTTCGGCAGCGGTGCGCTGCTCATGCTCTTGCCGGCAGCGATGTCGTCGGCGATCCACTGCGCGACCTGCTTCCAGCCCGCGGCCTGCCAGGTCTCGAACGGACCTAGCGCCCAGCCGTAGCCCCAGCGGATCGCCAGGTCCACGTCGCGCGCGGTCTCGGCGATGTCGGCCAGGTGGTAGGCGCTGTAGTGGAACAGATCGCGGAAGGTCGCCCACAGGAACTGCGCCTGCGGGTGCTGGCTCTCGCGCAGCTTGGCGAACTTCTCGGCCGGGTTCTTGATCTTCAGGATCTCGACCACTTCCGGCGCGGCGGCGCGGTCGGCCGGGCGGTAGTCCTGCTTCTGCAGGTCAAGCACCACGATGTCCTTGCCGACCTTGCGGAAGATGCCAGCGCCGGTCTTCTGGCCCAGCGCGCCCTTGCCGATCAGCGCCTCCAGCCACTTCGGCGCCTTGAAGAAGGCATGCCACGGATCGTTCGGCAGGGTGTCGCCCATGGTCTTGATGACGTGCGCCATGGTGTCCAGGCCGACCACGTCGGAGGTACGGTAGGTGGCCGACTTCGGGCGGCCGACCAGCGGGCCGGTGAGGCCGTCGACCTCGTCGAAGCCCAGGCCGAACTGCTCGGTGTGGTGGATGGTGGACAGGATCGAGAACACGCCGATGCGGTTGCCGATGAAGTTCGGGGTGTCCTTGGCGTAGACCACGCCCTTGCCCAGGGTGGTGACCAGGAAGCTCTCCAGGCCTTCCAGCACCGCCGGCTCGGTGTGCTTGGCCGGGATCAGCTCGGCCAGGTGCATGTAGCGCGGCGGGTTGAAGAAGTGCACGCCGCAGAAGCGGTGGCGCAGCTGTTCCGGCAGCACGTCGGACAGGGCATTGATGCCCAGGCCGGAGGTGTTGGAGGCCAGCACCGCATGGTCGGCCACGAACGGCGCGATCTTCTTGTACAGGTCCTGTTTCCAGTCCATGCGCTCGGCGATGGCTTCGATGATCAGGTCGCAGCCGCGCAGCTGCTCCAGGCCGGAATCGTAGTTGGCCGGGGTGATGGCTTCGGCCAGGGCGGTGCTGGCCAGCGGCGCCGGGCTGAGCTTGGTCAGGTTGGCGATCGCCTTGAGCACCACGCCATCGGTGGGGCCTTCCTTGGCGGGAAGGTCGAACAGCACGGTGTCGACGCCGGCGTTGGTCAGGTGCGCAGCGATCTGCGCGCCCATCACGCCCGCGCCCAGGACGGCGGCACGGCGGACTAGCAGGGGATTGGACATAGCGATCAGCCTCTGTGGGTCAACGTTTGCGGGATCAGGGAGCCGAGTGGGCGAGGAAGCCGGCTTCGGCGAAACGGATGAGTTCGCGGGCGGCGTGGGCACGGTGCGCGCCCTCGCTGACGCCGGCGGGGCGCTTGATCAGGCCGAAGTCGGCCATGGCGTAGGTCAGGGCGCCGGCCAGGAAATCCAGGCGCCAGTACAGTTCCTGCTTGCTCAGCCCGGGCACGCAGGCGGCGATGGCCTTGCCGAACTCGCGCAGCACGTGGCCGTAGTGGTCGGACAGGAACTGGCGCAGGCTGTCGTTGTTCTCGGCATAGGCGCGAGCGATCACCCGCACGAAGGCGCCGCCGCTCTGCCGCTCCTGGGCCATGGCCAGGGCCGGCTCGACGAAGGCGGCCAGCACCGGGCCGAGCTGGCCGGGATGCTGCCGCTGCGCAGCCTCCAGCTGCGCCATGCGCGCGGCGGTCATTTCGTCCATGCGCCGCCGGAACACCTCGTTGACCAGGTTTTCCTTGGACCCGAAGTGGTAGTTCACCGCGGCGATGTTGACGTCGGCCTGGCTGGTGACCTGGCGCAGCGAAGTGCCGGAAAAGCCGTGCTGCGCGAACAGTTCCTCGGCCGCACTGAGGATGCGGTCCTTGGTCGAGAAGTGCGCTTGCTTTGCCATGCGGCCGCCAGAATCAATCAAACGATTGTTTGAGTTTAGGCCCGGGCGGGGAGTGCGTCATGCTGCTTTGCAGCACGATTCAGGCCCGGCCGTGCAAAGCCGGCGCCGATTGGATAGAATTGTCCATCGCAATTCTGGCTAAGCCCGCGTTTTGACGCGGGTTTTTTTCATGTTAACCTCGGGCCTTCAGTGGCCCGCCCAACGGAGAACTTCCCATGGCGCTGGAGCGCACCCTGTCCATCATCAAGCCCGATGCCGTCGCCAAGAACGTCATCGGCGAAATCTACTCGCGCTTCGAGAAGGCCGGCCTGAAGGTCGTGGCCGCCAAGTACAAGCAGCTGTCGCGCCGCGAGGCCGAGGGCTTCTACGCCGTGCACCGCGAGCGTCCGTTCTTCAACGCGCTGGTCGAGTTCATGATCTCCGGCCCGGTGATGATCCAGGCGCTGGAAGGCGAGAACGCCGTGGCCGCGCACCGCGACCTGCTGGGCGCCACCAACCCGAAGGACGCTGCGCCGGGCACCATCCGCGCCGACTTCGCCGATTCGATCGACGCCAACGCCGCGCACGGCTCGGATTCGGTCGAGAACGCCGCCAACGAAGTGGCGTATTTCTTCGCCGCCACCGAAGTGGTTTCGCGCTAAGCGAGGTCGTCGTGAACGAGGTCGTCCATCCTCCCTTGGCCATCGCCGATCCCGTGCGGACCGGCGTGGCGGCCAAGCAGAATCTGCTCGACCTCGATCGCGAGGGGCTGGAGCGTTTCTTCGCCGAGACCCTCGGCGAAGCGCGCTACCGTGCCCACCAGGTGATGAAGTGGATCCACCACCGCTACGTCACCGACTTCGACCAGATGACCGACCTCGGCAAGGCGCTGCGCGCCAAGCTGCAGCAGCATGCCGAGGTCGTCGTCCCCAACATCGTGTTCGACAAGCCCTCCGCCGACGGCACCCACAAGTGGCTGCTGGCGATGGGCGTGGACGGCAAGAACGCGATCGAGACCGTGTACATCCCCGACAAGACCCGCGGCACGCTGTGCGTGTCCTCGCAGGTCGGTTGCGGCCTCAACTGCACGTTCTGCTCCACTGCCACCCAGGGCTTCAACCGCAACCTCTCCACTGCCGAGATCATCGGCCAGGTGTGGGTGGCGGCGCGGCATCTGGGCAACGTGCCGCACCAGATGCGCCGCCTCACCAACGTGGTGATGATGGGCATGGGCGAGCCGCTGATGAATTTCGACAACGTCGTGCGCGCGATGAGCGTGATGCGCGACGACCTGGGCTATGGCCTGGCCAACAAGCGCGTGACCCTGTCCACCTCGGGTCTGGTGCCGCAGATCGACCGCCTGTCCAGCGAGAGCGACGTGTCGCTGGCGGTGTCGCTGCATGCGCCCAACGACGCGCTGCGCGAGACCCTGGTCCCGCTCAACAAGAAGTACCCGATCGCCGAGCTGATGGCGGCCTGCGCGCGCTATTTGCGCGCCAACAAGCGCCGCGAGTCGGTGACCTTCGAATACACCCTGATGAAGGGGATCAACGACCAGCCCGAGCACGCGCGGCAACTGGCGCGGCTGATGCGCCAGTTCGACAACGCGGTGCAGGCGTCGAATGCCGGCAAGGTCAACCTGATCCCGTTCAATCCGTTCCCGGGCACGCGCTACGAGCGCTCCGGCGAGACCGAGATCCGCGCGTTCCAGAAGATCCTGTTGGACGCGCAGGTGCTGACCATGGTGCGGCGCACGCGCGGCGACGACATCGATGCGGCCTGCGGGCAGCTCAAGGGGCAGGTCATGGACCGCACCCGTCGACAGGCCGAGTTCAAGCGCGAATTGCAGACGCGGGCGGATCGGGATGCGGCGGCGTAGCCAAGGGCGTTCCCTCGCGATGGTGGCGATCGCAGTGCTGGCCTTGCCGGGCTGCAACTGGATCGCGGCCAAGACCGGCACGGTGCGCACCAGCGAGCAGGTGCAACCGCAGTATTCCTTCCGCGACAACCGTGCGGTGAAGGCGCGGGTGGCCTTGCAGGAACAATTGGGTCTGGCCGCCAACGGGCTCGCCTCCGGCGACCTGGAGGCCGCGCAGACGCATGCGCGCAAGGCGCTGGCGCTGGATCCGCAATCGGTGGACGCGCTGACCGTGCTGGCGGTGCTCGCCGATCGCCGCGGCGACGCCACGACCGCCGGCGGGTACTACCGCAAGGCCGCCGAGCTGGCGCCGAGCAACGGTGCGACCTTGAACAACTACGGTGCCTGGCTGTGCGCGAATGGGTCGCCGGCCGAGTCGCTGGCCTGGTTCGACCGCGCGCTCGCGCTGCAGGACTACGCCACGCCGGCCTCGGCGCTGGCCAACGCCGGCGGCTGCGCCTTGCAGGTCGGTCAGCGCGAGCGCGGCGAACGCGACCTGCGCAAGGCGCTGGATCTGGATCCTGACAACGCGTACGCGCTCGAGGCGATGGCCCGCAACGAGGTCGCGCAAGGGCGCTTTTTCGAGGCGCGCGCCTTCGCCGAGCGGCGTCTGGCGGCTGCGCCTGCCACCGCTTCCGTGTTACAACTTGCGATTCAGATTGAGCAAAGGCTGGGCGACAAGGCTGCCGCCGGCCGTTACCAACAGCGGTTGCGCAAGGAGTTTCCCGACGCCGCGACCACGACACCCGGGGCTAGTGCATTGTGATCAGTGATTCCAATCCGAACGCTTTCGATGGCGCCAAAGGCTGCGGGCAACAGCTCCGCGAAGCGCGCGAAGCGGCCGGCCTGAGCATCGACGACGTCGGCAGCCGACTGCGCATGCCGGTGCATGTGGTGCAGGCGCTCGAGTCGGAGCAGTGGCAGCGCCTCGGCGCGCCGGTGTTCGTCCGTGGGCAGTTGCGCAGCTATGCGCGCCTGCTCGGCGTCGATCTGGAGCCGTTGCTGCAGACCGCGCAGATCGCGCCGGTGCAGCCGGTCGAACTGATCAGCCACACGCATACGCCGCCGCTGCGGCGCATGCTCGAGAGCGCCACCCGGCGCATGGTCTACGTGGTGATCACCGCCGGGCTGGCGGTGCCGGTGTGGTATGCCACCCGCAGCCATTTCGCCGACGACAACGGCCCCAGCACCGCCTCGCTGGATGTGGTGCCGGGCACGCCGGGGACGACCCCGGCGGCAACGGCGACGCCGGCCAATGGCGCCGCTGCGGCCGCACCGGCCGCGCCGGCGGCCGCACGTCCTGCGCCGAGCGCCGCGCCGTACATCGCCTCGCTGACGCCGATGCCGCGCCCGGCCGCAGAGCCGGAGAAGAACGCCCTGAGCCTGTCGTTCCAGGGCGACAGTTGGGTGCAGATCCTCGCCCCCGACGGCACGCCGGTGGAAAAAGCCCTGCTGAAGGCGGGCGAGACCCGTACCTATGCGCCGGGCCAGGTCGGGCGCGTGGTGCTGGGCAATGCCTCCGCGGTCCAGGTTCAGCAATCCGGGAGTACCGTGGATCTGACCCCGTTCAGGCGCGCGAACGTGGCGCGCTTTGCGGTATCCTCTGACGGTTCCGTGGTGCCCGCCTCCGAGTGACGGCGGCGCGGTTCCTCACTTTCAACATTCCATGTCCCGTCGCAGCGGCGGGGCGAGAGTACGCATGGCGATTGACGACCTGCTCGACGAGCACGAACAAAGCGAACGCGTCCGCACTTGGCTCAGGAAGAACGGCGCCGGCCTGATCGGCGGCATCGTCCTGGGCCTCGGCGCGATCATCGGCTGGCAGTGGTGGACCAAGCAGCGGTCCAACGATCTGGCCCAGGCCAACGCCCGCTACGAAGCGGTGCTCAAGAGCATCCAGGCCAATCAGCTGGACAAGGCGGCCAAGGACATGGCCGAACTGCAGCAGGGCTCGACCAACATCTACGCCGAACTGGCGGCGCTGCGCCTGGCCAAGGCGCAGGTCGACGCGGGCAAGTCCGATGCCGCGTTGACCACGCTGCGCGCGCTCAAGGCCGACGGCGAAATGAAGGTGATGGTCGACCATCGCGTGGCGCGGCTGCTGATTTCCGGCGGCAAGCCGCAGGACGCACTGCCGCTGGTGGCCTCGGCCACCGATTCGCAGGGTCTGGAGATTCGCGGCGATGCGCTGATCGCGCAGGGCAAGCGCGACGCGGCGCGCGATGCGTACGCCAAGGCGCTGACCAGCCTGGACGTGGCCTCGCCGCAGCGGCGCGTGGTCGAAACGAAATTGATGGATGCGGGCGGCAGCGTGCCGAATGCCGCGGAGCCGATCTGATGAAGGTAGTCATGTTCAAGCGCGTCGCCACCGTGGTCCTGCTGGGTCTTGCGCTGTCCGGCTGCAGCACCGTCAAGGGCTGGTTCGCGGGCAAGGATGCGGCCGCCAAGAAGGCCGCCGAGCCGGCCGAACTGGTCAAGTTCACTCCGTCGGTGAAGGTGGTGAAGCTGTGGTCCACCGACGCCGGCAAGGGCGAGCGCCAGATCGGCGTGCGCCAGCGCCCGGTGGTGGCCGACGGCAAGGTGTATGCGGCCGCGACCTCCGGCACGGTGTACGCGCTGGATCTGCAGACCGGCAAGACCATTTGGGAATACGACGCCAAGCAGGCGCGCAAGCAGCAGCTGTCGCAGGCCGAGGACCGGCCGAAGAGCCAGGTCGAGAGCGAGTCCGGCAAGAATTTGTCCAAGGACGAGCGTGCCGCCTACAAGCAGCGCCTGCGCAACGAGAAGCAGCAGGCCAAGGAACGCAAGCGGCTCGAGAAGAAGCGTCCGCTGCCGCGTTTCGCCGGCGGCCCCGGCGTGGGCGACGGCCTGGTGGTGGTCGGTGCGCTGGATGGCGCCGTGATCGCGCTCGATGCCGCCAACGGCACCGAGAAGTGGCGCGCCAAGGTGCCCAATGAAGTGATCGCCGCGCCGGTGATCGCGCAGAACATGGTGTTCGTGCGCAGCAATGATGGCCGCACCACCGCCTTCGATGCGGCCACCGGTCAGCAGCGCTGGTTCAATGCACAGGAACTGCCGAGCCTGACCGTGCGCGGCAACGCGCCGGTGGTGGCGGGTCCGGGTGTGCTGTTCATCGGCAACGACGACGGCACCCTGGCCGCGCTGGCGATGCAGGACGGCCGCGTGCTGTGGGAGCAGACCATCGGCATGCCGGAAGGCCGCACCGAACTGGAGCGCATGGCCGACGTCGACGGCGCGCCGGTGCTCGACGGCACCACGCTGTACGCGACCAGCTTCAAGAACCAGACCGTGGCGCTGGAAGGCCCGAGCGGCCGCCCGCTGTGGAACCGCGATCATGGCGGCGCCGGCGGTGTCGGCGTCAGTTCCGGCAACGTGGTGGTGGCCGACAACGCCGGCACCGTGTGGGCGCTGGACAAGGCCTCCGGGTCGGCGATGTGGTCGCAGCCGGGGCTGGCGCGCCGCTCGCTGACCGGCGTGGCGATCCAGGGCGATTACGCCGTGGTCGGCGACTACAAGGGCTATCTGCACTGGTTGCGGCTCGACAACGGCGAGTTCGCCGCGCGCGAGCGGGTCGGGCGCAAGCCGCTGGTGGCGCAGCCGGTGGTCGCGGACGGAATCCTGCTGATGCAGAACACGAAAGGCGACCTGACCGCGTTCCGGTTGGGTCAATAACAAGAGAAGGATGTCGCGATGCTGCCGCTGGTCGCCCTGGTTGGACGGCCGAATGTCGGCAAGTCCACGCTGTTCAATGCGCTGACGCGCAGCCGCGACGCGCTGGTCCACGACCAGCCCGGCGTCACCCGCGATCGCCACTACGGGGTATGCCGGCTGCAGCCGGACACCCCATTCGTGATCGTCGATACCGGCGGCATCTCCGGCGAAGAGGAAGGCCTGGCCGGTGCCACCGCCGAGCAGGCGCGTGCCGCCGCCGGCGAGGCCGACCTGATCCTGTTCGTGGTCGACGGCCGCGAGGGATCGTCCGCGCTCGACGACGAGATCCTGGCCTGGCTGCGCAAGCTGGCGCGGCCGACCCTGCTGCTGATCAACAAGATCGACGGCACCGACGAGGACCAGGTCCGCGCCGAGTTCGCGCGCTACGGTCTCGGCGACGCCATCGCGGTCTCCGCCGCGCATCGCCACGGCATCGACGACCTGCTCGACGAGGTTCTGGAACGGCTGCCGGAAGAGGGCGCCGGCGAAACCCTGGACACCGACCCGGCGCGCATGCGTATCGCCTTCGTCGGCCGCCCGAACGTCGGCAAGTCGACCCTGGTCAATCGCCTGCTGGGCGAGGAGCGCATGATCGCCTCCGAAGTGCCCGGCACCACCCGCGACTCCATCGCGGTGGACCTGGAGCGCGACGGCCGCCTGTACCGGCTGATCGACACCGCCGGCCTGCGCCGCCGCGGCCGCGTCGAGGAGGCGGTGGAGAAGTTCAGCGCGTTCAAGACCCTGCAGGCGATCGAACAGTGCCAGGTGGCGGTGCTGATGCTCGATGCCGGCGAAGGCGTGACCGACCAGGACGCGACCGTGCTCGGCGCGATCCTCGATGCCGGCCGTGCCCTGGTGGTGGCGATCAACAAGTGGGACGGGCAGAGCGACTACCAGCGCGCCCAGGCCGAAGACCTGCTGTCGCGCAAGCTGGGCTTCGTCAGTTGGGCCGAGGCGGTGCGCATCTCCGCCAAGCATGGCTCGGGCCTGCGCGAGCTGTTTCAGGCGATCCATCGCGCGCACGCCTCGGCGGTGCGCGAGTTCAGCACCAGCGAGGTCAACCAGGCGCTGGAAATCGCCTACGAGAGCAATCCGCCGCCGAGCATCCGCGGCCACGTCTCCAAGCTGCGCTACGTGCATCCGGGCGGCAGCAATCCGCCGACCTTCATCGTCCACGGCACGCGCCTGAAGGTGCTGCCGGAGTCGTACAAGCGCTACCTGGAGAACTTCTTCCGCAAGCGCTTCAAGCTGGTCGGCACGCCGGTGCGCTTCATGTTCCGCGAAGGCGCCAACCCGTACGAAGGCAAGAAGAACGTGCTGACCGAGCGCCAGATCGCCAAGAAGCGGCGCCTGATGAAGCACGTCCGCGGCAAGTAGCCGCAGGATGGATACGCGGCGCGCGATCACCCTCGGCATTCTCGCCGGCGGCCGCGCGCAGCGCCTGGGCGGATGCGACAAGGCCTGGTTGCAGCGCGATGGACAGGCGCAGGTGCAATGGCTGGTGCAGGCATTGGCGCCACGGGTGTCCGCGGTGCTGGTCAGCGCCAATCGCAGTTTGCCGCGCTATGCCGCCGTCGGCCTGCACGCCGTGCCGGACCGTGTCGCGGCGCCGGCCGACGCCGAACGTTCGCTGGGGCCGATCGCAGGATTGGATGCACTCGCTGCCCACTGCGGCACACCGTGGCTGCTGACCGTGCCGGTCGACCTGTGCCGGTTACCGCCGGACCTGCCGGCGGAGCTCGCCGCGGCCGCTGTGGACCGCGATGGCGCCTGGGTCGAGGATGCCGCCGGTGCGCAGCCGCTGGTGGCGCTGTACCGGGTGGCTGCGTTGCGTCCGGCGCTGGAGGCGGCGCTGGTGGCGGGCCGTTATGCGCCGCGTGCCTTGCAGCAGCGCCTGCGGATGCTGCCGGTGGCGTTGCCGGAGATCGTGCTGGGCAATCTGAACACGCCGCAGGATCTGGCCGCAGCGGGTATCCTGCCGCCATCATGACCGACTATCCCTCCCGGATCGCCTACACCGACGCGCTGGCGATCGTCGCTGCCGCCGCGCGTGCCCGTCCCGTCAACAGCGAGCGCCTGGCGGCGTCGCGTGCCGATGGCCGCATCCTGCTGGAACCGCTGGATGCGCCGATCGACCTGCCGCCGTTCGCCAACAGCGCGATGGACGGTTTCGCGTTGCGCCACGCCGACCTGAGCCTGGGTGCGCCGACCGACTTGCGCCTGGCCGGAGAGCAGTTCGCCGGCACCGATCGGCAACAGGCGCTCGCGCCCGGCGAGTGCCTGCGCGTGACCACCGGCGCTCCGTTGCCGGCCGGGGCGGATACGGTGGTGATCAAGGAGAACGTGCACGAGCACGATGGCCTCGTGCAGGTGCCGGACGGGCTCGTCGCTGGCGCGCACGTGCGGTCGCGTGGCGAGGACGTGCGCGCCGGCGAGCGCGTGCTCGAGGCCGGCATGCTGCTGACGCCCTCGCGCATCGGCCTGGCCGCGGCCTTGGGCGTGGACCAACTGACGGTGGCGGCGCGGCCGACCGTGGCGGTGTTCGCCACCGGCGACGAGCTGGTCGAGCCGGGCCTGCCGTTGCAGCCAGGGCAGATCTACAACAGCAACCGCGACATGCTGATGGCGCAGCTGCGCCTGCTCGGTCTGGCGCCGACCGCCTGGCCGACCCTGCCGGACGACCCGCAGCGCATCCAGGCCATGCTCGCCGACGCGGCCTCGGCGTTCGATGTGGTGCTGACCTGCGGTGGCGTCTCCGCCGGCGAAAAGGACTACCTGCCGCGTCTGTTGGTCGAGCACGGTCGCATCCTGTTCTGGAAGGTGCGCATGCGCCCGGGCATGCCGCTGCTGTTCGGCGAGTGGGATCGGGCCCTGTTCCTGGGCTTGCCTGGGAACCCGGTGTCGGTGCTGGCCACGTTCCTGGCGATCGGGCGGCCGTTGCTGGATGCGTTGCAGCGGCGCAGCGAACCGCACCGGGCCTGGCGGGCGCGACTGGCGGCTGGCTGGGACAAGCGCCACGACCGGCTCGAGTTCCTGCGCGGACGCATGCGCTGCGACGCGCACGGCCAACTGTGGGCGGAACCGAATCCGGCCGACGGCTCGCACCGCCTGCGCGGCGCCGCCGACAGCGACGTGCTGCTGCGGCTGGAGGAGGGCGCACGCCAGTTCCAGGCCGGCGACGTGGTCGAGGTGGTGCCGTATTGAGGGCACCCCCTAAGCACCTGCATCCAACACCATCAAGTCGGATGCAGGCTGCCTGGGGGAATGGTTTCAGCGGGACGGGGCGTTCCCGGGCAAGCGCGTCGCGGTTGAATGAGGGGTTCCCTTCAGCCGCGCCGTCGACGGCGGACGCTGGCCCGGTTTGCGCCGATAATGCGCGCATGGGCATTCGAGAACTCACTCCTGCACAGGCGCAGGCGCGGCAGGCGCAGGGCGCGCGGCTGATCGACATCCGCGAGGAGCACGAGCGTGCCACCGGCATGGCCGCCGGTGCGCAGGGTGTGGCCCGCGCGCAGTTGCAGGCCGACCCGGCCGCCTATCTCGGCGCCGACACCGAGGTGCTGCTGATCTGCCAGAGCGGCAAGCGCTCGCACGATACCGCGGTGTTCCTGGAACAGGCCGGCTATCCGCAGGTCGCCTCGGTGCTGGGCGGCACCACGCGCTGGCAGCGCGAGGGCTTGCCGCTGCAGCGACCGGCGCTGGAACCGGAGCAGGAAGACTTTTTCGACCGCTATTCGCGGCATCTGCGCCTGCCCGAGGTCGGGGTCGAAGGCCAGCGCAGATTGCAGGCTGCGCGCGTGCTGCTGGTCGGCGCCGGCGGCCTGGGCTCGCCGGCCGGTTTCTACCTGGCGGCGGCCGGGGTGGGGCAGTTGCGCATCGCCGACGACGACGTGGTCGAGCGCAGCAACCTGCAGCGGCAGATCCTGCACGGCGACGCGCGGATCGGCCAGGCCAAGGTGGACTCGGCCGCGGCAAGTCTGGGCGCCTTGAATCCGGGCGTGCGGGTAGAGGCGGTGCGCGAGCGGGTCACCGCGGACAACGTCGAACGGTTGCTGCAGGACGTGGACGTGGTGCTGGACGGCTCGGACAACTTCCCTGCGCGCTATCTGCTCAACGACGCCTGCGTGAAGCTGGGCAAGCCGCTCGTCTACGGCGCGGTGCAGCGCTTCGAGGGCCAGGTCAGCGTGTTCGATGCCGGCCGCCGGCGCGGGCAGGCACCGTGCTACCGCTGCCTGTTCCCGGAACCGCCGCCGCCGGAGTTCGCACCGAACTGCGCCGACGCCGGTGTTCTCGGCGTGCTGCCCGGCATCGTCGGGCTGCTGCAGGCCAACGAGGTGTTGAAGCTGTTGCTGGAGATCGGCGAGCCGCTGCGTGGCCGCCTGCTGCACTTCGACGCACTGGCGATGCGCTTCCGCGAAACCCGCCTGTCCGCTGATCCGCAGTGCCCGCTGTGCGCGCCGGATCGGCCATTCCCTGGTTACATCGACTACGCGCAGTTCTGCGGCGCTGAGCGTTAGCTGCTACTGGGCGTCGTTGTTCGCAGCGGCGCCCGTACCCTCATCCTCCCCTGCGGGGCACCTTCTCCCGGTGGGAGAAGGGGGGCGGGTGCTCGATGGTTGACGCAGCGTCGCGCACGCTCAAGCCCCTCTCCCTGCGGGAGAGGGGTTGGGGTGAGGGTACGGGCGCGAAGCGCCTCGCGATGTCTGGCTGCACTAGCCGTCGTTG
>NZ_JAGHWV010000007.1:0-77437 GCF_017746095.1 Xanthomonas sp. D-109 | reverse complement strand
GGTCTCGATGGCTGACGCAGCTTCGCGCACGCTTAAGCCCCTCTCCCGTCGGGAGAGGGGTTGGGGTGAGGGTACGGGCGCGAAGCGTCTCGCAATGCCTGGCTGCATTAGCTGTCGTTGGACGCAGCGGCGCCCTTACCCTCATCCGCCCCTGCGGGGCACCTTCTCCCGGTGGGAGAAGGAAGACACGGTCTGCGCGTTGATCGCATGATCTTGACTGTCCGGCCTGCGACCACATGCATGTCGTGCGAGAGGCGCCTTGCGCGCAGCACGCAGTGCGCCGCGTCTCACCTCGCATTCCGCTCCATGGGGATGTCCGGACCTTGTGCGTAGAATCGGCGCATGACCAGTGCAGCCGACAGCAGCGAATTGATCAAGGTGGTGGCGCTGCTCGGCGCCGCCGTGGTGGCGGTGCCGGTGTTCCGGCGGCTCGGCCTGGGATCGGTGCTCGGCTATCTCGCCGCCGGCCTGGCGATCGGGCCGTTCGGCCTGGGTTGGTTCTCCGATCCGCAGGCGATCCTGCACGTCGCCGAACTGGGCGTGGTCATGTTCCTGTTCGTGATCGGCCTGGAAATGCGGCCCTCGCATCTGTGGAGCCTGCGCAAGCAGATCTTCGGCCTGGGCACCGCGCAGATCATCGTCTGCGCCAGCGTACTGACCGGCGTCGGCCTGGCCTTCGGTTTCCCGCTCCCGGTGGCCTTCATCGCCGCCTCGGGCTTCGTGCTGACCTCCACCGCGGTGGTGATGCAGTTGCTCGGCGAACGCGGTGACATCGCCCTGCCGGCCGGGCAGAAGATCGTGGCGATCCTGCTGTTCGAGGACCTGTTGATCGTGCCGCTGCTGGCGGTGGTGGCGTGGATGGCGCCGGTGCCCGCGGATGCCTCGGCGCCGTCGCGCTGGGTCGGCATCGGTGTTGGCGCTGCGGCGATCGTCGGCCTGCTGGCGGCCGGGCGCTGGCTGCTCAATCCGCTGTTCCGGCTGCTGGCCGCGGCCAAGGCGCGCGAGGTGATGACCGCGGCCGCCCTGCTGGTGGTGCTGGGCGCTGCGCTGCTGATGCAACTCGGCGGGCTGTCGATGGCGATGGGCGCGTTCCTGGCCGGCGTGCTGCTGTCCGAATCGACCTTCCGCCATCAGATCGAGGCCGACATCGAACCGTTCCGCGGCATCCTGCTGGGGCTGTTCTTCCTCGGCGTCGGCATGGCGCTGAACCTGGCGGTGGTGGCCGCCAACTGGACCCTGATCCTCAGCGGCGTGCTCGCGTTCATGGCCGCCAAGGCCGCGTGCATCTACCTGGTCGCGCGGCTCACCGGCAGCGGCCACGCGCAGGCGCTGGATCGCGGCGTGTTGATGGCGCAGGGCGGCGAGTTCGCCTTCGTGCTGTTCGCCGCCGCCAGTGGCGCCGGTGTCATCGACGCGCAGATCAACGCCAACCTGACCGCCATCGTGGTGCTGTCGATGGCGCTCACGCCGCTATTCGTGCTGCTGTATCGGCGCTGGGCGCCGGTGGAGGCGCCGTCGATGGAAGGCGTGGATGCGGCCGACGGCCTCACCGGCAGCGTGCTGATCATCGGCTTCGGGCGCTTCGGCCAGGTCGCCAGCCAGTCGCTGCTGGCGCGCGACGTGGACGTGACCATCATCGACAACGACATCGAGATGATCCAGAGCGCGGCCAAGTTCGGTTTCAAGATCTATTACGGCGACGGCACCCGACTGGACGTGCTGCACGCCTCCGGCGCGCACAGCGCCCGCGCCATCGCGGTGTGCGTGGACAACCGCGAGGCGGCCAACCGCATCGTCGAGCTGGCCACCACCGAGTTTCCGCAGGCCAAGCTGCTGGTGCGCTCCTACGACCGCGAACACGCGCTGGAGCTGATCGCCGCCGGCGTCGACTACCACATCCGCGAGACCTTCGAATCGGCGGTGGAATTCGGCCAGGCCGCGCTGATCGAGCTGGGCATGGACGAGAGCGAAGCGCGTTCCATCGCCCGCGAGATCCGACGCCGCGATGCCGAGCGGCTGGAACTGGAGATCGCCGCCGGCGACGTGCGTGCTGGCAGGGGCTTGATGTACGGCAACATCACCCCAGTGGTGCCGACCCCGACGCCGTTCACGCCGCCGCGGCGCGAGAGCCGCACGCTCAACCCGGAAGGCGTGCCGGTGGCGGAGCCAGCGCAGGAGCGTGACGGCACATAGCCGCAATCGTTGGCGGGGAGTTGTAGGAGCGGCTTTAGCCGCGACAGTACCTTCCTGGGGACGCCCGGTCGCGGCTAAAGCCGCTCCTGCGACAGGCGCCCAGCCTCAGCGCAGGAACACCTGCAGCGCCCGCACGTAGCCCGGATCGTCGCTGATGTCGTTATGGTCGGCCTGTGCGAAGGCGACCACGGTCGGGCGTTGCGGCAGGGCCTTGAGCAGGGCATCGGTGCTGGCCGGCGGCACCACCTGATCGCGGCCGGCGCGCAGGATCAGCAGTGGGCCGCGATAGGCGCGCAAGGCGCGCGCCGAGTCGTAGCGATCGCGCAGCAACCAGCGCACCGGCGCCCACGGGTAGTGCGCCTGCGCCGCCGACACCAGGCTGTCGAACGGCGTCACCAGCACCAACCGCGCCACCGCGCGCCGCGCCGCGAGTTGGCTGGCCACGCCGCTGCCCAGGCTGCGTCCCAGCACCGCGATCTGTGCCTGTGGTTGCGTGGCGCGGACGTGGTCGTACAGCGCCACCGCGTCGCCTACCAGTGCGTTCTCGCTGGGCTTGCCATCGCTGGCGCCGTAGCCGCGGTAGGCGAGCAGGTAGAGGCTGTGGTCGGGCAGGGCGGCCTGCAGCTGCGCGCGTGCGAAACGCAGATCCTCGGCATTGCCGCCGAAGTACAGCAGCACCTTGTCGTGGCCCGGATTGACCCGCCAGCCGCGCAACTTCACGTCCTCACCGCGCCGCAGCGCGAAATCGGTCTGCGCCGGTGCCACCCGCGTGCCCTGCGGGAAATACAGCAGGTCGCGCTGGCCCAGGTAGAGCAGGGCACAGACCGCCACATAGGCGGCGACGAGAATGGCGGCCGCAATCGCGGCGTAGCGCAGCATCGCTAGCCGTGCTTGCGCTGCGCCTCGGCGAAGGCGGCCAGCTGCGCCGGGGTGGCCTCGGCCTGGTGCTGCGCCTTCCAGTCGGCGAACGGCATGCCGTAGACGCGTTCGCGCGCCTGCTCCTTGCTGAGGTCCTCGCCTTCGGCGGCCGCCGCTTCGCGGTACCAGTCGGCCAGGCAGTTGCGGCAGAACCCGGCCAGGATCATCAGGTCGATGTTCTGCACGTCGGGGCGGTCCTGGTTGAGGTGCTGCAGCAGGCGGCGGAAGGCGGCGGCCTCGATGCGGGTGGTGTCGGTCATGGCGGAATCGGGGACAATGGACATCCCCCGACTCTACACCCGCCCGCCCCGATGACCGATTCCGTGCCCGTCTCCTCCGTCCCGGCCCGTATCCTCGACGGGCGCCGCATCGCCGAAGACCTGCTCGACGAGCTGAAGGCGCGGGTCGACGCGCGGCTGGCGGCCGGGCAGCCGCGGCCCGGATTGGCGGTGGTGCTGGTGGGCGGCGACCCGGCCTCGGCGGTGTACGTGCGCAACAAGCGCCGCGCGGCCGAGAAGGTCGGCATCGAGGCGTTCGACTACGACCTGCCCGCCGGGACCAGCGAAGCCGAGTTGCTGGCGCTGATCGACCGGCTCAATGCCGACCCCAAGATCCACGGCATCCTGGTGCAGTTGCCGCTGCCGGGCATCCCCGATGCCAGCCGGCTGATCCATCGCATCGATCCGCGCAAGGACGTGGACGGCTTCCATCCGGAGAATGTCGGTCACCTCGCGCTGCGCGAGTTCGGCCTGCGCCCGTGCACGCCGCGCGGCATCGTCACCCTGCTGGCGCACACCGACCAGCCGGTGCGCGGACGCAACGCCACCATCGTCGGCGTCAGCAATCATGTCGGTCGGCCGATGGCGCTGGAACTGCTGATCGCCGGCTGCACGGTCAGTTGCTGCCACAAGTTCACCCCGCCGGAGGTGCTGCAGGCGCGGGTGCGCGACGCCGACATCCTGGTGGTGGCGGTGGGCCGGCCGGGGCTGATCCCGGGCGAGTGGGTCAAGCCGGGCGCGGTGGTGATCGACGTCGGCATCAACCGCCTGGACGACGGCCGCCTGGTCGGCGACGTCGGCTTCGACGCGGCGGCGCAGCGCGCCAGCTGGATCACCCCGGTGCCGGGCGGGGTGGGGCCGATGACGGTGGCGACGCTGATGCAGAACACGATCGAGGCCGCTGAGGCGGCGGGGAGTCGGGATTAGGGATTCGGGATTCGTTGAAGGCTGCGCGGGATTGGGGAATCGGGATTCGGGATTCGTTAAAGGCGACAGCAAAAGCGCATGCACGGCGCATCCGGGATCGGTGGGCCGTCAAACCGGCCATCTGACAGTCAGGCAAACGGCGCGATCGCGCAGGGCGCTGCCGTAACGAATCCCCAATCCCGACTCCCCAATCCCCGCCCCAATGCGTTAAAATGCCGCGCTTCCCCACATTCGGGTCCGCCGATGCTGCGCATCCAGGCTGAAGCTCTCACCTACGACGACGTCTCGCTCGTCCCCGCCCATTCGATCGTCCTGCCCAAGGACGTCAGCCTGGAAACCCGGCTGACCCGCGACCTGCGCCTGAAGCTGCCGATCCTGTCGGCCGCGATGGACACGGTCACCGAGCACCGCCTGGCGGTGGCCATGGCCCAGCTCGGCGGCATCGGCATCATCCACAAGAACCTGACCCCGGCGCAGCAGGCGGCCGAAGTGGCCAAGGTCAAGAAGTTCGAGGCCGGCGTCATCACCGAGCCGTTCACGGTCGGTCCGGAGACCACCATCGGCGAGGTGCTCAAACTCACCCGCGCCCGCAACATCTCCGGCGTGCCGGTGGTGGACGGCAGCGAGCTGGTCGGCATCGTCACCAGCCGCGACATGCGCTTCGAGAAGAAGCTCGACGATCCGGTCCGCCACATCATGACCAAGAAGGATCGCCTGGTCACCGTGCGCGAAGGCGCCAGCGACGAGGAAGTGCTGCAACTGCTGCACCGCCACCGCATCGAGAAGATCCTGGTGGTCAACGACGGCTTCGAGTTGCGCGGCCTGATCACGGTCAAGGACATCCAGAAGAAGACCGACAACCCCAACGCCGCCAAGGACGCCGCCACGCGGCTGCTGGTCGGTGCCGCGGTGGGTGTCGGCGGCGATACCGAGCAGCGCATCGAGCTGCTGGCCGCGGCCGGCGTGGACGTGGTCATCGTCGACACCGCGCACGGCCATTCGCAGGGCGTCATCGACCGCGTGGCCTGGGTCAAGAAGACCTACCCGCAGTTGCAGGTGATCGGCGGCAACATCGTCACCGGCGACGCCGCGCTGGCGCTGATGGACGCTGGCGCCGACGCGGTCAAGGTCGGCGTGGGTCCCGGCTCGATCTGCACCACGCGCGTGGTCGCCGGTGTCGGCGTGCCGCAGATCACCGCGATCGACATGGTCGCCGAGGCGCTGCAGGACCGCATCCCGCTGATCGCCGACGGCGGCATCCGCTACTCCGGCGACATCGGCAAGGCGCTGGTCGCCGGCGCCTCCACGGTGATGGTCGGCGGCCTGTTCGCCGGCACCGAGGAAGCCCCGGGCGAGGTCGAACTGTTCCAGGGCCGCAGCTACAAGAGCTACCGCGGCATGGGCAGCCTGGGCGCGATGGAGAAGGGCAGCAAGGACCGCTACTTCCAGGACGCCTCCGACGCCGACAAGCTGGTGCCGGAAGGTATCGAAGGCCGCGTGCCGTACCGCGGCCCGCTCAGCGGCATCATCCACCAGCTGATCGGCGGCCTGCGCGCGACCATGGGCTACGTGGGCTGCGCCACCATCGAGGAGATGCGCACCAAGCCCAAGTTCGTCACCATCACCGGTGCCGGCCAGCGCGAAAGCCACGTCCACGACGTGCAGATCACCAAGGAACCGCCGAACTACAGGATGGGCTGACGCCCATCCGGGAATGGGGAATCGGGAGTCGGGAATCGATGAACCAGCGTCTGTACTGCTTTGCCCATTCCCGATTCCCCGATCCCGATTCCCGGCCTCAATGACCAACATCCACAACGACAAGATCCTCATCCTCGATTTCGGTGCGCAGTACACGCAGTTGATCGCGCGGCGCATTCGCGAACTGGGCGTGTACTGCGAGATCTGGGCGTGGGACCACGATCCGGCCGAGATCGCCGGCTTCGGCGCCAAGGGCATCATCCTTTCCGGCGGGCCGGAATCGACTACGCTGCCGGGCGCGCCGGCCGCGCCGCAGGAAGTGTTCGACAGCGGCCTGCCGATCTTCGGTATCTGCTACGGCATGCAGACCCTGGCCGCGCAACTCGGCGGCGCCACCGAAGCTGCGGACCAGCGCGAGTTCGGTCATGCCGAAGTCGAGGTGGTCGCCGCCGATGCGTTGTTCTCCGGGCTGACCGATCACGCAGGCGCGTCGCGCTTGAACGTGTGGATGAGCCACGGCGACCACGTGTCGCAGGTGCCGCCGGGCTTCACCATCACCGCCGTCACCGACCGCATTCCGGTCGCGGCCATGGCCAACGAGGCCAAGCGCTGGTACGGCGTGCAGTTCCATCCGGAAGTCACCCACACCCTGCAGGGCCAGACCCTGCTGCGCCGCTTCGTGGTCGACGTGTGCGGCTGCGCCACGCTGTGGACCGCGGCCAACATCATCGACGACCAGATCGCCCGCGTGCGCGCCCAGGTCGGCGACGACGAAGTGATCCTTGGCCTGTCCGGCGGCGTGGATTCGTCGGTGGTCGCCGCGCTGCTGCACAAGGCGATCGGCGACAAGCTGACCTGCGTGTTCGTCGACACCGGCCTGCTGCGCTGGCAGGAAGGCGACCAGGTGATGGCGATGTTCGCCGAGCACATGGGCGTCAAGGTGATCCGGGTCAACGCCGCCGACCGCTACTTCCAGGCGCTGGCCGGCGTCAGCGATCCGGAAGCCAAGCGCAAGATCATCGGCAACCTGTTCGTGGAGATCTTCGACGAAGAGTCGAACAAGCTTCGCAACGCCAAGTGGCTGGCGCAGGGCACCATCTACCCGGACGTGATCGAGTCGGCCGGCAGCAAGACCGGCAAGGCCCACGTCATCAAGAGCCACCACAACGTCGGCGGCCTGCCCGAGCACATGAAGCTGGGCCTGGTCGAGCCGCTGCGCGAACTGTTCAAGGACGAAGTGCGGCGCCTGGGCGTCGAACTCGGCCTGCCGCGCAGCATGGTCTACCGTCACCCGTTCCCAGGCCCCGGCTTGGGCGTGCGCATCCTCGGCGAAGTGAAGCGCGAGTACGCCGAACTGCTGGCCAAGGCCGACGCGATCTTCATCGAGGAACTGCGCAAGGCCGACCTGTACGACAAGACCAGCCAGGCCTTCGCCGTGTTCCTGCCGGTGAAGTCGGTCGGCGTGGTCGGCGACGCCCGCGCCTACGAATGGGTGATCGCGCTGCGCGCGGTGGAGACCATCGACTTCATGACCGCGCACTGGGCGCACCTGCCGTACGACTTCCTCGGCACCGTCAGCAATCGCATCATCAATGAACTGCGTGGGGTGTCGCGGGTGGTGTACGACATCTCGGGGAAGCCGCCGGCGACGATCGAGTGGGAGTGAGGTGACCTCCTTCTGGGCGGCGCTGGCTGATCGGCGCGCCCTGAAGCAGGCTTGGCGTTGCGGTAGTGTTCCGGCTCGCCTTCCAGCATCGCGTCCAGCAGGTCGCTGTCCGTCAACTCGGGATTCCGTAGCTCCAGCGCCGGATACGGCGTGCCTTTCTTCGAAGAACCTCTCGTACCGTCAGCCCGGATGCGGCGATCGGCTCCACAAGTCGCTGCCGGCTTGGAGAGGTCTTGGGGTATGCGACGACCTAAGGGTGTGCGCCCGCGTGGCAGATCAGGGCGAGGCGTTGCGCGAGGTTCCGCATTCCGGGTTGTGGCAGATCACGGCCTTCATGACGCGGTCTTTGCCGCCTGGCTGGCTTCGACCGCCCCTGCGGCCGCCGCCAGTGCAGCAGCGGCCTGCGTGTCCTTGCGCTCGCTGTAGCGGTCGACCAGGTAGTCGCTGCGGCCGCGCACCAGATAGGTGAACTTCACCAGTTCCTCCATGACGTCCACTACACGGTCGTAATACGCCGATGGTTTCATGCGGCCATTGGCGTCGAACTCCTGCCAGGCCTTCGGCACCGACGACTGATTCGGGATGGTCACCATCCGCATCCAGCGCCCAAGCATGCGCAGCGCGTTGACCACGTTGAAGGACTGCGATCCGCCGCAGACCTGCATCACCGCGAGCGTGCGTCCCTGCGTCGGGCGGACGCTGCCTTCCTGCAGGGGCAGCCAGTCGATCTGGTTCTTGAAGACCGACGACACCGCGCCATGACGTTCGGGGCTCACCCAGACCTGGCCTTCCGACCACAGCGAAGCGGCGCGCAGTTCCTGCACCTTCGGATGGTCCGGGCCGACGGCATCGACCATGGGCAGGTCGTGCGGATCGAAGACGCGGGTCTCGGCGCCGAAGTAGTCGAGCAGCCGTTGCGCTTCCAGTGCCAGCTTTCGGCTGTAGGACTCCGGGCGCAGCGATCCATACAGGATCAGGATGCGCGGCTTGTGCTCGGCATCGCCGGCGGCCAGGCGCGCGCGATCCGCTGCGGGCGCAAGCGTTGCATCCAGATTGGGAAGGTCCATGATCGATTGCCTGGGTTCATTAATTCAATTATTCTAAAATAATGGAACATTTGACCGCAACCAAGGCCTTGTCGGCATTGGGCCACGAGACCCGCCTGGCCATCTTCCGGCTGCTCGTCCAGGCCGGACCGGCGGGCAAGCTGGCGGGCGAGATCGCCAGCGCGCTGACCCTGCCGGGACCGACCCTGTCCTTCCACCTGAAGGAGCTGGCTGCTGTGGGAATGATCCGCGCCGAGCAAAGGGGCAGGACGGTCTGCTATCGCGCCGAGTTCGACACGATGACGCGCCTGCTCGATTACCTGACCGAGAACTGCTGCGGCGGCGACGTGCGTTGCGGGAAGGGACGGACTTGCTGAAGCTTGGCCACTCGATGCGGAATGGCTGCGACATGAGCGTGGGCACGGCTCATGTCGCGCCGACGGCGCATCGCCAGGCTGCCGCCAACCGTCGTTTCGTTCTTCTGCACATATCGAGGTGATGTCATGGACGTCGTGATCAGCCTGTCGCAGTTCGATCAGCAGACGGAAGAACTGCTGCAGTCCTCGGGGTTGCCGACCTCCGACCTGATCGCCGGTCACGCGTCGCGACAGTTCCTTGCCGCGCGTCGGGGTGGGTTGGTCGGCACGGTGGCTGTCGAATTCCATGGCGAACATGGCGTGCTGCGGTCGTTGTGCGTCGCGGAGGGGCATCGCGGTGATGGCCTCGGGCGTCGGCTGGTTCGGGAGGCGGAGCGCCTTGCTGTGCAGCGTGAGGTGCTTGCCTTGTATCTGCTGACCACGACGGCGCAGGATGTGTTCGCCGCCATGGGCTACGCACAGTGCGACCGGCGGCAGGTGCCGCCGCTGGTCGGGGCGTCGAGTCAGTTCGAACGCCTCTGTCCGTCCAGCGCCGTCTGCATGTCGAAGCGCCTGTGATCCAGGCCCTGCCTCTCATCAACAAAGGAAGCCGGTGACCGTGACAGCGACCGTCGTTTCGGCCAGTCCCGTGCATGCCCAGCGCATCGCTGACATCTACAACCACTACATCGCCAACACGTGCGTCACGTTCGAATTGGATCCCGTGACGTCGGCCGACATGGCCAGGCGCATTGAAGATGTCCACAGCGTCGGCCTTCCGTGGCTGGTGGCGCTGGTGGGCGACGAAGTCGTTGGATACGCCTACGCCACCCAGTGGAGAGCGAGAAAGGCGTACCAGCGTTCGGTGGAATCCACGATCTACCTGGCTGATGGGCATCGTGGGCGAGGGCTGGGTGCTGTCCTGTATGGCGCGCTGCTGGAAGCACTGCGACGGCTGGAGTTGCACGCAGTCATCGGCGGTGTCGCTCAACCGAACGATGCAAGTGCCCGGCTGCACCAGGCGCTGGGGTTCAAGAAGGTCGCCCACTTCGAGCAGGTCGGTTACAAGCTCGGCCGTTGGGTGGATGTCGTGTACTGGCAGTTGCTTCTTCCAGTCACGCCCCACGAAAACGGGGTCTGACTAGCGACGCTGGTAGACGACGCCCTGAACCAAGACCTGATCTTGCTCCGGCGCATCGTCGAAACGTCGATGCGCTTCGGCGATGGCGCGTTGGTTTTCGTTCGCCCAATCGACCAATGCCATGACCGGCGTCAATAGCGTGCGTCCAAGGTCGGTCAGTGCGTAATCGACGCGCGGAGGAATCGTCGGGTACAGCGTGCGCGTGACCAGTCCGTCGCGTTCCAGTCCGCGCAGGGTCAGCGTCAGCATGCGCTGGGAAATGCCGTCGATGCCACGCTTCAATGCATTGAAGCGCTGCGGGCCGTTCGCCAGCATCGCGATGATGTAGAGACTCCACTTGTCGCCGATGCGATCCAGGATTTGACGCGTCGCCAGACAGCCACCCGTGTCAGGTGCAGGGACGTCGACAGGTGGGTCGATGTGACCAGGTGACATCCGTGTGCCTTCTTGTTGGGCGCCGGCAGGGACCATACCATCCTCTGTGTGGATTAGTAAGTAACTTCTTAATTATTACTTGGTTCTTATTTTATACCTTGGAGCTGTCATGCGCCGTATCCTCCTTGTCACGTCCAGTCCGCGCCGCGCGGACAGTCTCTCCACGCGCTTCGCGACCGACATCGCCGAGGGTCTCCAGGCCCGCTCGGGCGGTCAGCTGACCGTGCGTGACCTCGCTGCGCATCCGCCGCCGCACATCACGGCGGCCTATATTGATGGCCGGATCGCGTCGGCCGAACACCGCACACCGGAACAGGTCGAGGCGGTGGACATCGCCCAGGAGCTCGTCGACGAACTGAAGCTCGCCGACGTGATCGTGCTCGGTTCGGGGATGATGAACTTCGGCCCGTCCTCGCAGCTCAAGGCGTGGTTCGATCACGTCACCTGGCCCAGTGTCACGTTCCGCTATGGCGAGCGCGGGCCGGAGGGGCTGCTGACCGGCAAGAAGGTCTATCTCGTCGCCGCCACGGGCGGCGTGTTCTCGGAGGGCGCCTGGGCGCCGTTCGACTTTCAGACCAGCTACTTGCTCCATCTGCTGCGTTTCATCGGTCTCACCGATGTCGACGTGGTGCGCATCGAAGGCACGGTGCTCGGCCCCGATGCGGTGAACGCCGCCGTCGCCGATGCTACAACGGCCGTCGCCGCCTTGTTGGCGAAGGCGGCGTGAGCGCATGACCGAGCAACAGATCGGCGCGTTGTTCGGCGCGATCAGGCAACAAGGTGCCGAGACATGCCGATGCAGAGGAGATCGCGCCGGCCAGACAGGCAGCGTCCGGCGCGGTCTCTGCCTGCTTCGGTTTCCGGAGGACACGCCCTGCGTTTGAGAAGCGGCAGGATGGACCGGAGGTGAGTCATGCGTTTGCCGGCACGGCGCTGCGCCTGGACCGCGCATCGCCAGGACACGCCTCCCAGCGCAACTCGCCGGTGTAGCGCGACGCCATCCGGCCCTGGTCGTCCAGCGCGAAGAGATGCAGCCAGCGATTGTCGAACAGCGCGCGAACCTGCGGATGGCGTTCGAGGATGCCGGTGATTGCCTCGGTCGGTGCCTCGATCAGTACCGACAGCCGCAGCGGTTCGTGGATCAGCCGTTCGCCGTCGTGGACCGACTGCCAGGGGAGTCCGCCGCGCAGCAGGCCGCCGTTGCCCTCGACCACGCCGATGCCGCCGGTGACGTTGTGCAGCAGCTTGTTGCCGGCGCCGAAGACCTCGGGTGCGACAGTCGATCCGTAGTACTGCAGGCTGATCCAGCTGGCGACAACGACCGGGGCGGTCAGGATCAGCTCCAGCACGCCGAAACCTTCGTCGCGCCGCCAGTCGTAGTCGTGGAGGAAGGCGCGTCCTGCCAGGTCGCGCCCGGCCGTGCGCGACCGTGGCGCGGCGATGAAGGCCTGGCAGCCGGCCAGGGCCCATTCCGGGCGCAGTTCGGCCCAGTCGCGGGCGCGAGGCGCAATGTCCTGGCTGCGCTGCGCGCGTGGCAGGCGCAGCGCGCGCTCGCCACGGGCCAGCGCGCCGGCGGCGTGCAGCCAACGCGCCGCCTGGTCGATGTCGGCGGCATGGTCGGGCGAAGGATGGTCGGCGCCGTACAGTGTGACCGCATCGGTCGTGGTGTCGTGCAGGGCGCCGACGAACAAAGTATCAGCGGGGATCGCGATGCCGCGTTCGGCGAGACCGGCGCGTACCTCAGAGTCGTTGAGCAGCGCGGCCAGCAGACGCGCGTTCACTTCGCCGGAATAGCCGCCGCAGGCGCCGCAGTGCAAGGCGCTGGCGTGCGGATTGTTGACCACGTTTGCCCCGTGGCCGGCGATCACCACGAGTCGGGCAAACCTGGTGGTGAGCGACATAGCGGTGAGGATGCGCGTGGCCATGGTCAGTCGCGTGTCGAGGTCGAGCACGTCGGCCGGGCGCGGCGCGGGATCGTTCGGCGCCGAGCGGCGCGTCAGTCCCAAGCCATCGCGCAGCAGCTTGGCGACGTAGATCGGGCCGGTGGCCTCGACGAAGGCGAACGAGGAAATGGCGGCCAGCTTGAAGCGTCCCCAGGCACGCTTCGCGCGGGCCGCGATCCGCGCGGCGAGGTCCGCCTCGGCCACCGAGGCCGTCGCCGCTCCCGCGCAGGTGTGCACCGCCGGCGTCAGCAGCACCGGGAGGCGTGCCTCGACCACGTCCGAGGCGAACCGGCGATGGCCGATGCCCAGCCCGAAGAATCCGGCGAATCCCAGGGTCTGGATGCCGGCATCCAGGCTTTCCAGCGCGCGGCGGAACACTTCCGAGCGCACGTCGATGCAGAAGGCCATCTGCAGCTTCATCCGGTCGGGTGTCGCCGTGAGCGGGGCGGGTGCCGCAAGCAGGGCGTCGAGCCGCCGCTGCGCCGCGCGTTCGGCCGCTTCCTGCAGGAGGCTGTCGACGACATCGTCCGGTGTCGCCGCCACCGGCGCGCTGTAGGCGTCGATGGCGCTTCGCCACTGCGGCGCGATCGCCGCACCGAACTTGCCCAGCAGCGCGGCGTCCCAACTGATGCGGATGGCGAGCAGGTCGGTGACGCAGGCATCGGTTCCGCCGCTCAACTCCGCTTGCCAGAGCCGATGCCGCGCAACTTGGCTCCAGCCGCCCAGCGTGGTCAGCAGGCGGTGGAAGTAGCTGTCCAGTGCCTCCGGCGCGAGGCCGAGGCGGGCGACCCCCTCGGCGATCGCTTCCTCGGCAGTCGCTGGCGCGTCCGCCACCTGCTGGGCGAATCGGGTGAGTCCGGCGATTTCCGGCGTCAGATCGTGGGTCGCGACCAGCCGCCACGCGTTGTAGGCCCCGCCGGACTGTCCGGCGACCCATAGCGCCTGGCCCTGATCGAAGTAGCTGGCGGCCCAGTGTCCGATGCGCTCTTCGACGATGCCCGGCCAGTCGATCTGCGACGCATCGCGTGCCAGATCGGCGACGGTCGGGATCGCCTGCGGGGCAAGGCGCGTGGCTTCGATGGCGCGCTTCAGTGCGGACAAGCTCGGCGGACGCAGCGCCGCCGGCGCGTTGTGCCAGGCAGCCTGCAGATCCTCCTCGGCGATCTCGCCGGATTGCAGCCGCTGCGCATACCAGGCGCGCGGCATGGTCACGGCGATGCCGGCCGCGCGCCGCAGCAGCGCCGCCGCGATCGGCAGCGGTTCGCCGGTCTGGCCGAGGAAGGGATTGACCGCCACGCTCGAGGCCAGCGGCCACAGCGGGGGAATGGCGCGCGCCGCACGCGCGGCGGCGGCGATGATCGCAGCGTGGGACAGGGGCGACGCGTCGGTGGTGGTCATCAGCATGGGGGTGTCCTGGCGGTTAGGGAGTCACGAGGTCTTGCGGACGGACCAGCCGCCGAGCAGGCGATCGAGCGTGGCGTTGGCATACAGGCCGTTGGCGAGATGCACGCGCAGTCCGGCTGCGGCCGGGTGCGTCGCCCACAGCGGGAACAGCGCCTGCGCCACCGCCACCAGGCCGAAGCTCAGCACCGCCAGCGCCATCAGCGTCCACTCCAGCCGGCCCGGCGCCGGCGTTGCCGGCAGCACGCCGGCGGTCAGCCATTCGGCGGCGCTCTGCAGGGCGAAGTAGCCGACCGCAGCGGCGCTGGCGTAGAGCGCGGTCCTGCGGGTCAGTGGGCGTGGCGCCGCATCGGCCAGGCCCTGGGCCAGCAGGTAGGCCACGCCGAAGATCAGGATGGCGCCCAGGGCCAGCGCCTGCGGCGACTTGTGCCCGAAGCCGAAGGCAAACCCGAAGGCCGCGCCGATGCCGATGTAGATCGCCAGCGCGATCAGGAAGGCGAGGCCGACCGCGGCCCCATCGGGCACCGCCACCGGCCCGGGCCGGCGAATCGAGGCCACCTGCTCGACCGCGCCGCCGGAGGCCAGGAAGGCATGCGCCTTGTACAGCGAGTGCGCGACGATGTGCAGCAGCGCCAGCGGGAACAGCGCCAGCCCGCACTGCAGGATCATGAAACCCATCTGCGCGACCGTCGACCAGGCCAGCGAGGTCTTGACCGCGGGCTGGGTCAGCATCACCAGCGCACCGAACAGCGCGGTGAAACCGCCCAGCATCGCCAGCACGGCGAGCACGCCTGGAGCGGCCAGCATCAGGTCGGCGAAGCGGATCAGCAGGAAGCCACCGCCGTTGACCACGCCGGCATGCAGGAGCGCCGACACCGGGGTGGGCGCTTCCATCATCTCGGTGAGCCAGCCGTGGGTCGGGAACTGCGCCGATTTCAGCACCGCGGCCAGCGCAAGCAGGGCGGCGGCCGCGGTCAGCGACCAGCCATGCTGGCCGCTGCGGGACAGGGTGTTGATCGTGGCGATGTCGGTGGTGCCCAGGCTGTTCCAGACCAGCGCGGCCGCACTCACCAGGGCGATGGCGCCGATGCTGGAGAACAGGCGCTTCTTGCGTGCGGCGCGCTGCGCCGCCACGCGGTCGGGATAGAACAGCAGCAGGCGATTGAGCGCGATGCTGGTCGCGATCCAGGCCACCACGACCTGGACCAGGTTGCCGGCCTGCACGAGCAGCAACACCGCCGCGAGCGCGACGCACAACCAGCCGGTGAAGTATCCCTGGCGCGCCTCGCCATCGAGGTAGGTGCGGGTGTAGCGCACCACGATCCAGCCGACGAAGGCGACCAGCAGCAGCATCGTGGCGCTCACCGCATCGAGCCGGACCGAGAGGCCGATGCCGTTCGCTCCGATCAGTTCGCTGTCGCCGGCGCCCCGGGCGATCAGCAGTGCCAGCGAGGCGATGGCGACGATCAATGCGCCGAGCGCAGCACTTTCGGCGAAGGCGGGGAGGACGCGGGGGCGTCGGCCGTTGCGGACGAAGCCGAACACGGCGGCGACCAGCAACAGGAACGGTGCGGAGAGCGGCAGCAGATAGAGCGACAAGGCAATCCCCTTGGATCGAGCGCAGTGGCGGGCGGCGCCACGATAGCGATCACCGGGATCGAACAAAAATTCATTGTTTTCACGATATCGTTCGTTATTATCGAACGATGGCCGCCTTGAACTACAACCACCTGCGCTACTTCTGGGCCGTGGCCCACGACGGCAATCTCACCCGCACCGCCGAGCGGCTCAACCTCACGCAGTCGGCTCTGTCGGTGCAGATCCGCAAGTTGGAGGAGCGTCTGGGCCACGCACTGTTCGAGCGGCGCGGGCGGCAACTGCATCTGACCGAGGCCGGGCAGATCGTGCTGGACCACGCCGACGCGATCTTCGCCACCGGCGATGAACTGCTGGGCACGCTGCGGCAGACCGGCGCCGCGCGTCATGCGCTGCGGGTCGGCTCGCTGGCCACACTGTCGCGCAACTTCCAGTTGGAGTTCCTGCGGCCACTGCTCGGCCGAACCGATATCGACCTGATCCTGCGCTCGGGCAGCGCCGGCGAACTGCTGCGGGCGCTGGAGGCGCTCAACCTCGACGTGGTGCTGCTGAATCAGGCGCCGCCGGGCGACGCGCTGACCCCGCTCGTCACCCATCGGCTCGCCGAGCGACCGGTCAGCCTGGTGGGCACGCCGGATCGGCTGGGCCATGCCGCCAGTGTCGCCGATCGGCTTCGCCAGCATCCCATCATCCTGCCGACGGTGGACAACAGCGTGCGTGCGGGATTCGATGCCCTGGCCGATCGCCTGGGCGTGCGCCCGCAGATCGTGGCGGAAGTGGAGGACATGGCGATGATGCGCCTACTGGCGCGCGAGGACATCGGCCTGGCCGTGCTCCCGCCGATCGTGGTCAAGGACGAGATCGCCGCCGGCGTGCTGGTGGAGGGCGATCAATTGCCGGATATCGTGGAGACCTTCCACGCCGTGACCATGGCGCGGCGGTTTCCGAATCCGTTGGTGCGGCTGCTGCTGCAGCCCAGGGCGACAGCAGGAAGCCTGTAGTTCCTTTCTTCCCTTGATTGCCCGATCTTCAGGCAGGTTCTAGGCTACGTGATGCAACGCTTGGGCCGTCTACCTGCGTCGGAAGAGAGGCTGGCAATATGAAGCCATGTGAACAAGTAACGGCATCTTGCTGTCGGTCGAAGGGTGAACGACGGCCAGGTACACGGACAGAGACGTATGGTTTCGATCCAGGTGGGTGGCGAGGACAAGACTGCGGAGATCGTCAATTGGTCGATCTGGAGCGATAAGTGCGCAGGTCTGCAGCTGAAATGTTCCTACTTAAAAAAGGGCACCGTTTTACACGCGCTCAAAGATTGCGTCATCGTTCCCACTCGCGAACTGAATGATGTGCTGCTGACCAGATCAGGCAGCACGAACGTTACGCCTGTCGAAAAGGCGACGATCTATGGCGAGCGGTATGCCGTGGTGCATTACCCTGGCGCTGCCGACAAGCCCTACGTTTTCAAAATGGAGGGAATCGACTTCATTGCGCCGATGGTGACGAACGGCGCGCCGGTTCTGCAATATTTCATCGGGGTGGCAAAGGCGCGGCAGGCGCATGCAAAGTCGCAAGCAGATAGCAAGATCGCGGCCAATGTCGTAGACCAACTGGGCAGGCTGCCTGTCAGTGTCGATACGGCCTTGCATGCCTACTGCACGGGACACAACGGCACGCTGCCCCCCGGGCCGGGCCTGATCTATCCGTTCGGTCTGAACGAGAGTCAGTTGGCGGCGGTCGAGCATGCGTTCCGTGCGCAGGTCAGCGTGATCGAGGGTCCGCCCGGGACGGGCAAGACCCAGACGATTCTCAACATCCTTGCCAACATCCTGCTGCGTGGGCAGACAGTGTCGGTGTTGTCCAACAACAATGCAGCAGTAGAAAACGTCTACGAGAAGTTGGAGAAGTGCGGACTGGGCTATCTGGTCGCTAAACTCGGTAATCAGGAAAACCGTGACTATTTTTTCGCCGATCTGCCGCCATGGTCATCCGACGCACCCGAGCCGGCGCCGACGCTGGAGGAGATCCAGGGTCTGCTGGGTCGCTTGACGCAGCAGTTGCGCGATCGCAATCGGTTGGCGCAATTGCAGGCCGAACTAGACGAGTTGACCATCGAGCGGCGCTATCTCCAGAAATGGCAGGCGGAAAACGGCGTGCATGCTGCCGTCTCGCTGGAAAAGTACGGATTGACGCCGCAAAAGACCGCAGACTTGATGGCCTACTTGGCCCATCTCGGCGAAGAGCGTGTCCGCCTGCGGGATCGCATCGAGTTGTTGTTCAACTTCGGGATCCTTCGCGTCAAGCCGTTCGCCGACGCAGATGAGCGACTGTCCGTGTTTCATGCGCTGCAGATGCACTACTACGACAAGGCGCTGCAGGAAAAGGCGGTGGAGCTGCAGGCTTGCCGCGAATCGCTGGCGCAAGGAAACTTCACTGCCTTGTTGGATGCACTGACGTCTGCGTCCATGCGCCATCTGAAGCAGTACCTACAAAGTCTGCCCCTGCCATCGGACAGCTTCGATGGCAAAACCTACCGGCAAAGGTTCGATGTCTTCTTGAAGCGCTTCCCGATCCTGGGAAGCGGTACGCACTCCATCATCAATTCGATCGCACCGGAGACGATCCTTGATTACGTGATCATCGACGAGGCCTCGCTCCAGGACATCGTACCTGGCATCTTGCCGCTGGGCTATGCGAGGAACCTCATTGTTGTCGGCGACAACCGCCAGTTGGCGCACATTCCAGTGAAGCTGGGTCTGTCAGCGCCTGCCGAGGCCTACGATTGCGAGCGCTACAGCCTGCTCGATTCGTGTATAGCCGTGTTCAAGCAGGCGCTACCAAGGACACTGCTCAAAGAGCACTATCGCTGCCATCCAAGGATCATCCAGTTCTGTAACCAGCAGTTTTACGATAACGCATTGGTGCCGATGACCGAAGATCAAAGCGAAGCGCCGTTGCGCCTGGTTGTGACCGCCAAGGGCAACCACGCCCGTCAGAACACCAATCTCCGCGAGTTGGATTCCCTGCTCAAGGTGCTTGACGACGAGGATGACGCGGTTGGCATCGATGGCGATGGGCGTGGATTCATCGCGCCGTTCCGGGCGCAGGTGAATCTCTCTGATTCGCGCCTGCCGGCGGAGTTCGTCAAAGACACGGTGCATAAGTTCCAGGGTCGAGAGTGCGATGAGATCGTCTTCTCCACGGTGCTGGACAAGAAGCGCTACAACCAGGATCCCAAGCGCTTGAGCTTCGTTGACGACCCACGCATGATCAATGTGGCGGTATCGCGGGCCAAGCAGCGCTTCACCCTTGTGACTGGCGATGATGTATTTGCCGACAATGGCCACATCGCTGCCCTGGTGCGCTATATCAGCTATTACGCCGGGGGTGCGCAAGTCGTGCGGGCGCCTGTGATCTCCGCGTTCGATCTGCTGTACCGCGAGTACGACCAGTCCCTGGCCCGCTTGAATGCTCGCTTGCGCCCCGAAGATTCACAGTACAAGTCCGAGCAGATCGTGGCACAGCTACTACGCGAGGTTCTGTCCACACCCGAGTGCTATGCCTTGATGTTCCACGATCAAGTCAAGCTGGATCAAGTCGCCGCCTCGCGCAACCCGGAGTTGACGGAACGCGAGCGGGTCTTCATGGCGCGTGCCAGCTGCGACTTTGTCGTTTATTTCCGGGTGGGAAAGATCCCAGTGGGGGTAATTGAAGTCGATGGCGGCCTTCACGACCGGCCCGATCAGATGGAGCGGGATCGCTTGAAGAACGGCATCTTGTCCAAAAGCGGCATTGCCATCCTGCGCTTGCGCACGGTGGAAAGCGGCATCAAGGAGAAGATCACCGAGTTTCTTGCAGGGTGGATGAGTGCTGTCGCCGAGGCCTGAATAGCCTGACGAGGCGCGCGAAGACATCGGCCTGGCCGTGCTCCCGCCGATCGTGGTCAAGGACGAGATCGCCGCCGGCGTGCTGGTAGAGGGCGATCAATTGCCGGATATCGTGGAGACCTTCCACGCCGTCACCATGTCGCGGCGTTTCCCGAATCCGTTGGTGCGGCTGCTGCTGCAGCCAACGGCCGCGCCAGCGGATCCATAGTGCCTCCACGGTAACGTCGTCAGCGAGACCCTGCCGCGTTCGTCGCCAGCAGTTCTTTTGCCATCTCCAGCGCCTGCTCCCGCGAGGCGGCAAGCAGCATGGGGTAACCCCAGAACTTGGCGAACAGCACCGCAAAGGCCTTGTAGCCGACGCGTTTGGCCGAGTTGGGTTCGATCTGGATCATCGCCAGCACCAGCCTTCTCAGTTCGGCCTTGTGTTTTTTCATCCACAGCGCCGTGCGTTTCTTTTCTTCCGGCGTGTGGTCGTGGTCTTCGCTTGGCGTGCTGTCGCTCAGGATCACGAACGGCTCCCCGCGCTGCAGGTTCGCCTCGAACGCGTCGAAGTCCTGCTGGTGGTCATGCCCGGGTTCCTGTGACAGGTTCATCCAGACCAAGGGGAAGTTCGAACTATTCATGGGCATAGCCAACTCCTTGACGCTTGATGTGGCGCCAGGTGATCGCCATGGCGAACGCACCGGGCAGGGTGATGAAGAGCAGGGCAGAGAGCGCGACATACCAGCCGTCGCGCAGTCCGTCGGCGATTCCTCCGAGGGTGTTCAGGACGACGAGCACCCCGCCGAGGACCAGGGCGATTCCTTGCGTCCGGCGGGTTCCGATCAGGGCGAGCAGCACCGTGACGATCCAGCAGCCGTAGAAGGCGGAAAACATCCACAGGATGCCGGGATCGAAGGTGATGGCCGCTGTCGCTCCGCGCGCTCTCACGAAAGTATTGACGTAGAAGAACAACTGGAAGGTCACGAAAAGCACGACCCCCGTCGCGGTCGTCAACCAGAACAAGGCGACCCTGTTCGGGGCGTGCATGGTCGCGTCTTGGGTAGGGCGTAGTGGGGTGGATGGCTGAAGTGGCATGGGTGGGTTCTCTGAAATCGATGGCGGGAATGGTCGGTTCTCACGCAGTGACGTATTCGCCTGCGAGCGCCTCAATACCGGTAGTCCAGCGTCACCATCACGTTGCGCGGTGCGCCGTAACTCACGGTGTCGAAGTCGCCCTTCTGCAGCGCGTATTTCCTGTCGAAGACGTTGTTGACGTTCACGGCCAGGCTGCTGTTCTTGCTGAGGGCGTAACGTGCCAGCAGGGAGACGAGGGCATAGGAACGCTGTTCCCCGCCCAGTGAGCTGGTGCCGGTATTGGGCGCCTCGTAGATGCGGCTTTGCCATTTGGCGCCGCCGCCCAGCGTCAACTTGCTCCACGCCCCCGGCAACCGGTAGGTGGTGAAGAGCTGAGCCGTGGTGCGCGGGAGTTGCGAATTCAGGCGGACGCCATCGCCGTCTTCGGCGGTGAAGTGCGCGATGCCTGCAGCGATGTTCCAGCCATGCGCCAACTCGCCCTGCAGGTCCAGCTCGATGCCGCGCGACTTTGTCCCGTCGGCGCCTTTGTAGGCTTGCGCGCCGCCTGGCGTATAGGTCCCGGCGACGCTCTGCGCCGCGTTGTCCAGCCTGGTCTCGAACACGGCGATCGACGCATTCAGGCGTCCGTCGAGGTAGTTGCCCTTCAGGCCGAGTTCCTTGGTGTTTCCCTTGGACGGCGTGAGCACGTTGCCCTTGCTGTCCCGGTAATCCGTTTGCGGGTTGAAGATGCCGGTGTAGCTGACGTAGGCCGAGTAGGTCGTGTCGAGGTCGTAGATCAAGCCCGCATACGGGGTGAACTCGCCCGTTTTCTTGTAGTGCAACCTGTTGCTGCCGGCGGTGTCGTCGATGTCGTAGTTGCTGACGCGGCCGCCGACGATGAATTTCAGTGGATCGGCCGGGGAAAAGCGCGCCGCGCCATAGACACCGCTCTGCTTGATCCGGGTGCCGGTGGGTATCCACGTCATGGCGGCGAAGTCGGGCCGCGGATAGGGTTGTCCCAGGTCATACACATCGACCGGCATGAAGCCCGCATAGAAGGGTGCGATGTCCCGCTGGCTGGCCGTACGACGCGAGCTCATCGCCCCCAGCACCAGCTCGTGCTGGCGGCCCAGCAGTTCGAACGGGCCGCTGGCCATCGCATCGACGGTGTTCTGCCGGCTCCGCCCGTCGGACGCCAGCGCGACCGGATACGCCCCGTTGGGGTAGACGCCCAGTCCCGTGGCGCGATCGGGGCGGCCGACCAGGCCGAGGAGCTCGGCATCGTCGTCGGTGCGGTACTGGTTCGCGACGGCGCGGAGCGTCCAGCCGTTGCCGAAGCGATGCTCGAGCTCGGCAAACCCGGTTTTGAGCGTGTTGTCCCAACGGCTCCAGTCCTGCGCATAGCTGCTGGAGCGCGGGTAGTGCGCCTGCGTGCCATCGCTGAACCACAGCGGCATGCCGCCCCAGGTGGCGCCTTTCGGCGTGATGTCCTGATAGTCGACGCCCAGACTCAGCGTCGTGTCCGCGGTCAGATCCGCCTCGATGATGCCGTAGAACGATTTCCTCTGCGGTGTGTAGCGGTCGAGGTATGAATGGCCGTCCTGGTACGTGCCCACCACGCGCGCGCGGATGCGACCGTCCTGGGTCAACGGCGTGGAGACGTCGGCCATTCCCCGGTAGGTGTCCCAGCTCCCCGCGCCCAGCGAGGCGGACGCGGAGAATTCCGGGGTCGGACGTTTGCGCACAAGATTGATGGCGGCCGAGGGATTGCCGGTGCCGGTCAGCAGTCCGGAGGCGCCGCGCACGACCTCGACACGGTCGTAGAACGCGGTATCGAGCGAACCGATGCCGCTGCCGTTGACGATGTTGCCGACCACCGTGGGAATGCCGTCGTACTGCAGGTTGTTGATCAGAAATCCGCGCGAGTAGAAACTCGTGCGTTCGCTGTCGGACTGATACGACGCGATCCCGGTGGCGTTCTCCAGCACGCCCTGCACCGACGTCAGTTGCTGGTCGTCCATGCGTTGGCGCGTGATCACCGTGACCGACTGCGGCGTGTCCCGCAGCGACAGCGGCAAGCGCGTGGCCGCCGCCGTCTCGCCCGTGGTGTAGGAGCCGGTCCCTTCGGTCGCCGCCGCATCCTTGCGGCGCATGACGTTGACCGCCGGCAAGGTCTGCGCTTCGTTGGACGCGTTTTCACCAGCCTCGTTCGGTCGCGGCGCTGGCTCGGCGGCGCATGCGCCGTGCGTGCTGACGGCGATTGCCGCTGCGAGTGCCGAGCCCAACAGGCTGCGGGGTGAGGGCGTGTGCTGATGCGCCGGCGGACGCGGGGCACGCTGACCGATTTGCCGCTGGAGCGCGCCGACGTCGGTGAATTTGCACATCAAACGATACTCATTTGCGTTTGGATGCGCTATTTAACACCGGGGTTGCGCTGGCTCGATGGCGAATTCAGGCCAGAGTGTTTTTCAATTCGGTCAGCCAGTCACTGGGGGCACACGGTGGCCGGAACGCGACATGTTCTGGCCTGATGGCGCAATGCGCGCTGCGCATCCACGACTAGTCTGTGCAGGCGGCGCTGACGTCGCACTGGTGCGCAGCAGCGCGACGGCACTTGGCGCGCGTCGTCCGTGACAGCCGGGAGGCCACGCCGTTCCGCGGTTTCCATCTGGCATAGCGAAGGGGGAGGAATGGAACCACGCGATGACGCGCTTGCGATCGTGGACCTGGCCGCATCCTCCGAGCGGCGCGCGAAACGGCTGTCAGGCAAACACAAACACAGGACGATGCGTAAAGCTGCAGCCAGCCTCGTGAGCGGATGCGTGGTGTCGGCGCAGGAACGGCGCCTGATCGCGCACAAGCTGCGACCGACGGCCGCGCGTGCCGATGTCTTGCGCGCCTTGGAGCAGGCGGCGCCGAGCTGTCTCGATGCCAGCCGGGTGTACCGCCTCCTGAGCGGTCGGCGCGATCGCCTTACGCCGGGATCGGTGTATCGGGCACTGCACGATCTGTGGGTCGCCGGCTTGCTGGTTCGCACGGAAGGCACGCGCGGGCGTGCGTTCTATGCGATCAAGCCCGACCTGCTGACCGCCCGCCACGACACGCTGCGCTGTCGCTGTGGCGCGCGACTGGTGTTCATCGAAGACCCGGTGTTGCGTGCGCACCTGCGATCGCTGGCCTGCGAGGAGGGCTTCGTGCTCGACGCGGAGACCGTCTTCACCATCACCACGACGTGCGCGCGATGCGGGCAACCCCGCACTGCGGCACATGGGGTGGCAGAGGAAGATCGAAGGTCACGCACCAGGCGGGCCTGATCCGGTCAAGGCGAGATGTCGTTGGGGAGCACGATGCCGGGCACGGGAGCAAGCTCGGCGCCGTTCCTGCGGTCGGACAGATAGCGCGCTGGCGGCTTGCCGACGGCCTTGCGGAACATGGTGACGAACCCGCTGGCGTTTTCGTAGCCCAGTTCCAATGCCACCGTCTGCACGCTGTCTCCTTTGGTCATGCGTTGCAGTGCCAGGATGACGTGCAGTTGCCGGCGCCAGCGCCCGAAACTCATGCCGATTTCGTGCAGCAGCAGGCGGCTCATGCTGCGCTCGCTCATGCCGATGCGGGTCGCCCAGACGGCCTTCGAGGTCTTGTCGGTGGGGTCGGCCAGCAGCAGTTCCGCGAGGCGGCGCAATCGGGCGTCGCGCGGCATGGGCAGATGCAGATCCTCGACCGGCGCTTCCACCAACTCGTCGAGCAATGCGGCAATCAGCCGATCTTCCCGGCCCCCCTGCGGGTACAGCGCGGGAAAACCGGCCACCTTCAGCAGCAGCTCGCGCAGCAGGGGCGATACCGCAATGGTGCAACAGGTTGTCGGAAGATCGGCGGCGGCATCGGGATCGACGAACAGGCAATGACATTCGGTTTCGCCCGACCCGCGCGCCGCGTGGGGCAAGTCACCGGGGATCCAGATCGCGCACTGCGGCGGCACGATCCAGACGCCGTCTTCGATTTCGCAATTCAGGACGCCGCGAACGGAGTAGATCAGCTGCGCCTTGTGGTGCCGATGCCGCGCATTCTCCCAGTCCTTTGTCACCGAAGTAGCACGCAGGGCGACGACGGGGCGAGGAACGTTGTCGACGTCCAGAGGCTCAGTGTGTGCGGTGATGGCAACGCTCGACATGGTGCGCTAGGCCTCGTGCTGCCGGTGGTTGCTGTCCGTTTTGGATAATACTCCTAAAAAAATTTCCGATTGCACTCCGCCGTGGTGACGCGCACGACAAGTGGGTCGCGGTTCCATCGTGGAAGCCGTGGCTCCTGCATGAGAAAGACGCCATCAGGCAACTGCAGGATCCGCTGGCGGATGGGCGGCACCGACGAGCCGATGCCGGTCGCGCGTCACGGCCTGATGCGCAGGTTACCCGTCGAGGCGACCCTGGCGTTTCGCACTCCTTGCCTGGGCAACGACGCGGAGTCGGGGCTGGATGACCTTGTCTCGTGCGGTCGGGTGGATCCGGTGGAGGGCGCTCATCGCGGCCGTTCTCCGCAAAAGCGTTTGTCGACCGCTTCGCGCCCCGGACCACGTAACTTGATCCAGCCTGAGATGCAGGCGGAATTCCCCGGATGGGAAAGGAACATGGAATGAAGACGAAGGCGAAGGGCGTGGCAATCGTGGTCGCGGCGGGACTGGCGCTGTCCTTTCAGGCGCAGGCACAGTCCTGCTGTCCCTCTGGCGGGCATGGGGTGGTGGGCAAGGGGCTCGGCGAAAGCGTGCCCCAGGCGCTGAATCTGGCCACGGATTCGGCCTGGCGCGTCTACGCGTTCTCGCGCGATGGCGTGAACTACCTGCAGATCAACGACGCCAGCGGTGCGGTGCGTGCCGCGGTCGGCCGCATCGGCAAGACCCTGTGGGTGCTGCCGATGGGCAGCGACGTCGCGCGGGTCTCGCTGACGGCATCGCCGGCGATGCCGGGTCGTGTGATCTACCGGACAGCGGATGTGGTGGTGCGGCTGCGCGAGGATGCTAGCGGCGACGCGTGGGAGATCACCGCGGTGGAGTGAGGCCGGCGTCCTGGCTTTCGGACACCAGGAAGCTGAAGCTCAACGCATGGCGGCGCCTGCAGGTGCCGCCATGCGCCTGCAGGCGGACCGCCAGTTCGCGCTCCGGCGCCTCCGGGCGGCGCCGCAAGGCGCTCAGCATCGCGGCATCGGCGGTGATGCGGATGGCGATGCCCTGCCGCCCTCTGGCACGCCACACGCGCGCCTGCAGCAGATGGGTGTGGGCCACGGGCAGCGTCTCGATCGCATCGAGGATGCAGCGATAGGCCACCAGTTGCAGGCCCAGCGACAGCCGCCGCGGATCGCCATGCAGGCGACAGCGGAACTCCGTCCCGCACAGATTGGCGAAGGTCGGCGAGTGCAGGGTGGGGTACAGCCCATGTGTCTCGATGCCGAGCGGATACAGCGCAGTGACGTACTCGTCCAGCAACTGCGCCTGGATCACGCCGGTGCGGGTCATCTGCATGGCGGCGGCGTAATGGCCGCGCGCGCGCAGGTCCTCCACCACGTCGCGACGCAGCTTGTTGATCTGGGTGCTGAGGTCGGTGTAGTCGACCACGCGCCGGCGCAGCGTGCGTTCGGCCGACAGATAGCCGGCCTGCGCGAAGGCCAGCGCCTGCTCGCGCAGGCGTCCGTCGTCGCGCATGTGCCGATACGCCGCGGAGATGCGAGATCCGAACGCGAACATCACCGTGGCCGTGGCGGCAAGCAGGATCTGCACCACGAACGCATCGGCGTCGTGCATGCCGGGTGCCACGACCCTGGGCATGGACAGCGCCACGGCGACGTTCGCCAGGACCACGCCGAGCGCCGCGCCCCGCCACCCATGGCGCAGCGTCAGCACGATCGCCGGGATCACCAGCAGGACCATCAGCAGTTGCCGCAGCAGCGCGTCGCCGGCCAGGGCGATCGACGCCGACAGCGCCACGACCACGCCGATCGACGCCAGGCCCTCGCGCAGCAGCGAGGCCTGCATCTGCGCGGGCTCGTCGCGGCGCAACCACAGCAACGCCGGCAGCACGAACATCAGGGTGCCGAGGTAATCGCCAAGCCAGTAGCGCAGCAGCACGTCCAGTGGCGCGGGCCCTGCCGGCCCCCCAAGTGCGGTGTTGATTGCGATGTTGCACAGCGTGCTCCACAACGCGGTCGCCAGCGTCAGCGGCAGCAGCCAGTGATCGTTGCGTGCCAGATCCGGAATGCGTTGACGCGCGACGACCGGCAGCAGCGACACCGCCGGCATCAGCAGGAACGGACTCAGATATGCCCAGGTGGCACTCGCGCCCCAGGCCTCGCTCATCGGAATGCGCAGCGTCAGCAACGCGGCGGCTTCGCCGGCCAGCAACCACGGCCAGCGCCGTGCGGGCAGGAACAGCAGGCTGGCGACGCGCACGCCTGCCGGCAGATACCACTGGTCCACGGAGCAGCGCCAAGCCAGCAGGAAGGCGCTGCAGTAGGCCGCGCTCAGTAGAGCGCCTTTGGCGATATCTCGTCCCGCGGCCATCCCCGCCATCCGTGGTGTGTCGCCGCTACTGTATAAGCCGGCTCGCTGTCGAAGGTAGACAGTTGGCGGCGGACGCGACAGTGTGAGACGCATCGCAGTGATCGACGGATGCAGACGCAGGCCTGTTGGTTTTTCCTGGCTGTGCATTCGCGTTAGCGGTAACAACGCTGCCGTTTCGCTCCGACACCCGGCATTCGATCCCGTGACCGCAAGGCCCGCGCGAAACCTTGCAGCGAAGCGTGCTGTCGATACCTCCAGGCGGCGCGACATCGTTTCGATCGGCGAGGAAAACGGCCTGGCGTGTGCGGCCGCGCCCGCATCGTGTTCAGGGCGGCCGGCACGTCGTTGGATGGTCTACGTCTGCAAGCGGGGAAGGGGTAGCATCGCGCCATGGCTTCCGTGCATCGGCCTCCCGTTCCGGCATTGCGCGGCCTGGTGACATCGGTGTGGGCATACGATCCAGCACCGATGTCGGCAGCCGAACGGGCGCCCGTGCGCGAGCATGTGCTGCCGACTGGCGCCACGCATCTCGCCGTTCGGATCGGCGGCGCTCCGTTGCAGGTGTTCGACCACGCCGCCGACCTGCATGGCCATTGCCTGGGCCATGCGGTGGTGGGCGGGGTGCGCACGGCGTATCACGTGCGCGATGTCGCACAGCCCGCCGTCTCGGTCGGTGCGATGTTGCGTCCTGGCACCACCGGCGTGCTGCTTGGCGTGCCCGAATCCGCGTTGGCCGGGCATCACACGCCGCTGGAGCTGTTGCTGTCCGCTGGCGAGGTCGATGCGCTGCTGGAACGGCTGCAGGTGTGCATCGATGCGCCAGCGCGGCTGGCGGCATTCGAGCATTGGTTGATCGCGCGTGCGTGTGGCCGGCCACCGATGCTGCATCCCGCGCTGGGGAGGATGCTTGCGTGCGCCTGGCATCCGGAGTTGCGTGTGGAGACCATGGTGCGCGCCAGCGGGCTGAGCCATCGGCATTGCATCGCCATGTTCCGGCAGGCCACCGGTCTCGCACCGAACGCCTGGCTACGGCTGCAACGGTTCTCGCATGCGCTGGAACTGGCCTGCGACCGATCGCGGGACTGGGCCGGGATCGCCGCCGCCAGCGGCTTCGCCGATCAGGCGCATCTGGCCAAGACCTTTCGCAGCGTGGCCGGGGTGACGCCGTCTGCCTGGCGGCGGATGGCCGACCCCGCCGCACCGCGGCACGTGCCGCGCTGAGCGCGGTGCAGGTCAAATCCTTGCAAGACGCTGTGCATGCGCCGCGGCACACTAATGGCCTGTCACCACACAAGGATTCGACATGGCGATCCGCGAGCTCTATGCCTACCTGTGCGTGCGCGACGCAGCCGCCGCGATGGTGTTCTACGCCCAAGCGTTTGGCGCACGCGAACTGTTCCGCCTCACCGAGCCGGATGGGCGCATCGGCCATGCCGAGGTGGATCTCGACGGCCACACGCTGATGTTGTCGGAGGAGTATCCGGACATGGGCGTGCGCAGCCCGGAACACCTCGGTGCCACGCCGGTCACGCTGCACCTGCATGTGGACGATGCCGACGCCCTGGTCGCCCGCGCGGTCGCCGCGGGCGCCACGCTCGAGCGCGGCATGCAGGATCATTTCTATGGCGAACGCTCCGGCACCGTGCGCGATCCCTTCGGCCACCGGTGGCTGATCGGCCACGCGATCGAGTCGGTGACGCCGGAGGAGATGCAGCGGCGCTATACGGCGCTGTTCTCTAAGGCACCGACACCCTGAGCAGGGAGCTGATGGCGGCGAGGCCTGCCAGCAGCCGTCGCAGTTCGACGTCAGCAAGTTCATCGTCGCGAGGACCACGTCGTGGCCATCGGCCAGATCGCGCTCGCTGCCGGCGACGCCGGGACGTCGCTGTTTTCCTATTGCGACGTCTGGCGATTTCGCGATGGGCGGATGGCGGAACTGGAGGCGTACGTGGTGCCGCTGCCGGCTGCGCAGGACCATTAACCTCGGGCGCGCGCCCGGCCTATCGCTCAGTGCAACACGGTATCCGCCAGCAGCTTCAGGTTCAGCACCACGATCAGCGCGGCGATCGCCCAGGCCAGCCAGGCCAGGCCGCGCCGCACCACCAGTGGCCCCATCCGCTGCTTGTCGGTGACGAAGCGCACCAGCGGGATCACCGCGAACGGCAACTGCATCGACAGCACCACCTGGCTCAGTACCAGCAGCTTGGCGGTGCCCTGTTCGCCGTACAGCGAGGTCACGGCGACCACCGGCACGATCGCCAGGCCGCGGGTCAGCAGGCGTCGCGCCCACGGCGGCAGGCGCAGGTGCAGGAAGCCCTCCATCACGATCTGCCCGGCCAGGGTGGCGGTGACGGTGGAGTTGATGCCGGAAGCCAGCAGCGCCACCGCGAACAGGGTCGAGGCCAGGCCGACACCGAGCATCGGCGCCAGCAGTTCGTGGGCCTGTTCGATCTCCTGCACGTCGGTGCGGCCGTGCGCATGGAACACCGCGGCGGCCAGGATCAGGATCGCGGCGTTGACGAACAGCGCCAAACTCAGCGCGATCGTGCTGTCGGCCAGTGCCCAGCGCAGCGCCGAACGGCGGCCCTGGTCGGTGCGCTCGTAGGCGCGGGTCTGCACGATCGAGGAATGCAGGTACAGGTTGTGCGGCATTACCGTCGCGCCGATGATGCCGATCGCCAGGTACAGCGCGGTCGGGTCGGTCACCACCTGCGCGCGCGGGATGAAGCCGGCCAGCACCTCGCGCAGCGGCGGCGCAGCCAGCACGATCTGCACCAGGAAGCAGGCGAAGATCACCATCAGCAGGGCGATCACGAACGCTTCCAGGGCGCGGAAGCCGCGGCGCATCAGGAACAGGACCAGCAGCGCGTCGATCGAGGTGATGATCGCGCCGGCGGTGAGCGGGATGCCGAACAGCAGCTTCAGCGCGATCGCGGTGCCGATCACCTCGGCCAGGTCGCAGGCGACGATGGCCGCCTCGCAGGCCAGCCACAGCAGGAAGTTCACCGGCTTGGAATAGTGCGCGCGACAGGCCTGCGCGAGATCCAGGCCGGTGGCGATGCCCAGGCGCGCGGCCAGGCCCTGCAGCACGATCGCCATCAGGTTGGAGAGCAGGATCACCGACAGCAGCAGGTAGCCGAAGTGCGAGCCGCCGGCGATGTCGGTCGCCCAGTTGCCGGGGTCCATGTAGCCGACCGAGACCATGTAGCCCGGCCCGAGGAAGGCCAGGAAGCGGCGCCAACCCAGGCCGCCGCGCGGCACTGCGACGCTGGCATGCATGGCGCCCAGGCTGGGCCGGGCCTGGCCACGGCTGGCCTGGGCGTCGGCGGACTGGGGAAGGGGCAGGGGAACGGCCATGGCGGCGACGGGGTGGGCGGGGTGCGAACGAGTATATAGCAGGTGCTATATGAATTAGCATTGGCAATTCAAATCGCTGCGATAGCCCGGATTTCGGCCAGAATAGGCGGGTGGCCGGCGGGTGCCGGCACAGGACAAGGGCGTTGCGATGCAGAAAAGCGGGAAGTCGATGGCGCCGCCGGTGCTGCTCGACGCCGAAGTGCAGGTCGAAAGCTTCCGCCAGGTGCGCGAGGCGCACCGCCTGGAGCTGATCGAGGACTATGTGGAGTTGATTTCCGACCTGCTCGCCGACGGTGGCGAAGCGCGGCAGGTGGATATCGCCGCGCGCCTGGGCGTGGCCCAGCCGACCGTGGCCAAGATGCTCAAGCGCCTGGTCAAGGGCGGCTGGGTGGTACAGCGTCCGTATCGCGGCGTGTTCCTGACCGCCGAGGGCGAGGCGCTGGCCGCGGCCAGCCGGCAGCGCCACCAGACCGTGGAGCAGTTCCTGCTGGCCCTGGGCATCGACGCCGACACCGCGCGCCGCGATGCCGAGGGCATCGAGCACCACGTCAGCGAAGCGACGCTGGCGGTGTTTGCCGAGTTCGTGCGCAAGCACGGCGCGTCGCGATGAGCGTCGGTGACGACGCGCAACTGGCGCGCGACGTGCATTGGATGCGTCACGCGCTGGCCCTGGCCGAGCGCGCCGAACGCGAATTCGACGAGATCCCGGTCGGTGCGGTGCTGGTCTCCGCCGACGATGCGGTATTGGGCGAGGGCTGGAACCTCAACATCGCCGAACACGATCCCAGCGCGCATGCGGAGATCGTCGCGCTGCGCCAGGCCGGCCGCCGGCTCGGCAATCATCGCCTGGTCGGCAGCCGCCTGTACGTGACCCTGGAGCCGTGCGCGATGTGCGCGATGGCGGTGGTGCACGCGCGGGTGGCGGAACTGGTCTACGCCGCGACCGATCCCAAGACCGGTGCCTGCGGCAGTGTGTTCGACCTGCTCGTCGATCCGCGCCATAACCACCGCGTGCAGGTCCGCGGCGGGGTGCTGGCGGCGGAGGCCAGCACGCGCCTGACCAATTACTTCCGCGCCAAGCGCGGCAAGCCGCCGCTGGGCGCGTGAGCGGCAAGCCCCTGCCGGTCGCGCAGGCCGCGCGGTATCATTGAAGTCTGATACGACACTTCCGCGCCGGCCCCGCCGCCGCGAACGACAGGACGGTGATATGGCGCAAGCGCACGTGGCGAACGATCGGCTGATCTGGATCGATCTGGAAATGACCGGCTTGGATACCGATCGCGATTCGATCATCGAAATCGCCACGGTGGTGACCGACGCGCAACTCAACGTGCTGGCCGAGGGCCCGGAGTTCGCCATCGCCCATCCGCTGCAGACGCTGGAGGCGATGGACGAGTGGAACCGTAACCAGCACCGCCATTCCGGCCTGTGGCAGCGCGTGCTCGACAGCCAGGTCACGCTGGCCGGGGCCGAGGCCGAGACCATGGCGTTCCTGACCCAGTGGTGCAAGCCCGGCACCTCGCCGATGTGCGGTAACTCGATCTGCCAGGACCGGCGTTTCCTGCACCGGCAGATGCCGCGGCTGGAGCGCTTCTTCCACTACCGCAACCTGGACGTGTCGACGCTGAAGGAACTGGCGCGGCGCTGGGCGCCGGCGGTGTCGGCCGGCCTGACCAAGACCTCCTCGCACACTGCGCTCAGCGACGTGCACGATTCCATCGACGAACTGCGCTACTACCGCCCGTTCATGGGCAGGCTGGGCGGGCAGGGCGAGGACTGATCCGTCGTCCGCGGCGCTTTGTCAGGCGCGAATGCGAGCTGGCGCCCGACGATCGTCGGGCGCGTGCCATAAAGGCAGGTGTTGACGCCGCCGCTCAGCGCGCCAGCGGCGGTCCCGGCTTGGTCTCGCCGTCGTCGGTCACGCCCTTGGTCAGCAGCTCGGCGATCGGGCGGCCGTCGGCATCGTGGTGGTACACGTGCAGGTCGCGCTGCGGATACGGAATGCTGAGCCCGTTCTCCAGCAACTGGTTGCGGATCTGCTCCAGCGTGCTGCTCTTGGCCGCGCCGAAATCGCCGTTCTTGGCGTAGCCGAACAGCATCAGGTCCACCGTGCTCTCGCCCAGGTTGGTGACCTGCACGAACGGGGCGGGCGTCTTCAGGATGTTCGGATTGTCCTGGGCGATCTTCAGCAACAGCTCCTGCGCCTTCTTCAGGTCGTCGCCGTAGCCGACGCCGACGGTGATCTCCAGGCGCCGGTTGGGCAGGGTGCTGTAGTTGACGATCGGCGCGGTGGTGATGGTGCTGTTGGGCAGGGTCACCATGCGCTCGTCGAAGGTGCGGATGCGGGTCTGGAAGATCCGGATCTCGTCGACCACGCCTTCCTGGCCGGCCACCACCACGTGGTCGCCGTCGCGCATCGGCCGCAGCACGATCAGCATGACCCCGGAGGCGATGTTGGACAGCGAGTCCTTCAGCGCCAGGCCCACCGCCAGGCCGGCGGCGCCGAGCACGGCGAACAGCGAGGTCGGCGGCACGCCGATCTTCTGCAGCGCGGTGACCAGCACCAGCACCAGCATCAACGCATAGGCGACGTTGCGCAGGAAGTTGCTGAGCGTGGTTTCCACCCGCGCACGCAGCAGCGCGCTGCGCAGCCATTCGCTCAGGCGCTTGGCGATCCACATCCCGACCACCACGATCAGGATCGCCACGCCCCAGTTGAGCGCGTACTGCGCCCAGTCCAGGGTCCGCCAGTCGAACGGACGCGCCGCGCGCGTCGCCGGCGCAGCGGTCGTGGCCGCCGTCAGTGCCGTCAGCCACGACTGCATCGGCATCACCCCTTGCTCTTGAGCTTGGCCAGGCGCAGCCAGGTGTCGACCACGGTGTCCGGGTTCAGCGATACCGACTCGATGCCTTCCTGCATCAGCCACTCCGCCAGGTCCGGGTGATCCGACGGACCCTGGCCGCAGATGCCCACGTACTTGCCCTTGGCGCGCGCGGCCTTGATCGCCATCGACAGCATCTTCTTGACCGCCGGATTGCGCTCGTCGAACAGGTGCGCCACGATCGAGGAGTCGCGGTCCAGGCCCAGGGTGAGCTGGGTGAGATCGTTGGAGCCGATCGAAAAGCCGTCGAAGATCTCCAGGAATTCCTCGGCCAGCAGCGCGTTCGACGGCACCTCGCACATCATGATGATCTTCAGGCCGTTCTCGCCCTGGCGCAGGCCGTTGCTGGCCAGCACCTCGACGACCTTGCGGCCTTCCTCGAGGGTGCGCACGAACGGGATCATGACCCACATGTTGTCCAGGCCCATCTCGTTGCGGACCTTGAGCACGGCCTTGCATTCCAGCGCGAACGCGGCGGCGAAGCTCGGATCGACGTAGCGGCTGGCGCCGCGGAAGCCGATCATCGGATTCTCTTCGTGCGGCTCGTAGTTGCTGCCGCCGATCAGGTTGGCGTACTCGTTGGACTTGAAGTCCGACAGGCGCACGATCACCGGGTGCGGCGCCACCGACGCGGTCAGCGTGGCGATGCCTTCGGCCAGGCGGTTGACGTAGAAGCTCACCGGGTCGGCGTAGCCGGCGATCTTCTCGTCGATCTTCTTCTTGGTCGCCGCGTCCTGCTTGGCGTACTCCAGCAGCGCGTTGGGATGGATGCCGATGTGCGCGGCGATGATCATCTCCAGGCGCGCCAGGCCGATGCCGGCGTTGGGCAACTGGCCGAAGTCGAACGCGCGCTCCGGGTTGGCCACGTTCATCATGATCTTCAGCGGCGCCGGCGGCATGTTGCCCAGGTCCGTGGTGGTGCGCTCGAACGGCAGGCGCCCGCCATAGATGTAGCCGGTGTCGCCCTCGGCGCAGCTGACGGTGACTTCCTTGCCGTCCTCGACCAGTTCCATCGCGTTGCCGGTGCCGACCACCGCCGGCACGCCCAGCTCGCGGGCGATGATCGCCGCGTGGCAGGTGCGGCCGCCGCGGTTGGTGACGATCGCCGAGGCGCGCTTCATCACCGGCTCCCAATCGGGATCGGTCATGTCCGCGACCAGCACGTCGCCGGGCTGCACCCGGTTCATGTCCTCCAGGCTGCGCACCACGCGGGCGACGCCGGCGCCGATCTTCTGGCCGATGGCGCGGCCTTCGGCGATCACCTCGCCGCGCTGCTGCAGCGCGAAGCGTTCGATCTGGGTGGCGTGGCCGCGCGATTTCACCGTCTCCGGGCGCGCCTGCACGATGAACAGCTTGCCGCTGACGCCGTCCTTCGCCCACTCGATGTCCATCGGCCGCTGGTAGTGCTGCTCGATCACCAGCGCCTGCTTGGCCAGTTCCTGCACGTCCTCGTCGTTGATCGAGAAGGTGTTGCGCAGTTGCGCCGGTGTGTCCTCGATGCGCACGCGCTCGCCCGGCACGTCCGAATACACCATGCGGATCAGCTTGCTGCCCAGCGAGCGGCGCAGGATCGCCGGCTTGCCGGCCTTCAGGGTGGGCTTGTAGACGTAGAACTCGTCGGGATTGACCGCGCCCTGCACGACCATTTCGCCGAGGCCGAAGCTCGAGGTAACGAACACCACGTCGCGGAAACCGGACTCGGTGTCCAGGGTGAACAGCACGCCGGAGGCGCCGACGCCCGAACGCACCATCAGCTGCACGCCGGCCGACAGGAACACGTCCTCGTGCTTGAAGCCGTGGTGCACGCGGTAGGCGATGGCGCGGTCGTTGTAGAGGCTGGCGAAGACTTCCTTGACCTTGTGCACCACGTCGTCGGCGCCGGTCACGTTGAGGAAGGTCTCCTGCTGGCCGGCGAAGCTGGCGTCGGGCAGGTCTTCGGCGGTGGCCGAGGAGCGCACCGCCACAGCGACGTCGCCGCCACCGTTCTCGCTGCACAGCTGCGCGTAGGCGTCGCGAATCGCCTGGTCCAGCTCCGGCTGCAGCGGCGCGTCGATCACCCAGCCGCGGATTTCCTTGCCGGCGGCGGTCAGCGCGCCCACGTCTTCCACGTCCAGCGTGGCCAGCTTGTCGAAGATGCGCTGGTACAGATCGTTGTGGGCGACGAAGGCCTTGAACGCTTCGGCGGTGGTGGCGAAGCCGCCCGGCACGGACACGCCGAGCCCCGCCAGATTGCCGATCATTTCGCCGAGGGAGGAATTCTTGCCACCGACGCGAGCCAGGTCGGCCAGGCGCAGCTCATGCAACCACAGGATGTTCTCGTTCAAGCGCGATGCTCCGTTAGGCCATCGCCCGAGGCGGGCTGAATGGCCGCGTCCGTGAGGGAAGAAGCCGATATGATGCAGTGCGCACCCGAGCCGGCACAAGCGAAGCGGGCGCATCCGTTGGGTTTCAGCCAGGAGAATGCAGGCAATGTCGACGATCAGACCCGTGTTCTACGTGTCCGATGGAACCGGTATCACCGCTGAAACCATTGGGCATAGCCTGCTCACCCAGTTCAGCGGTTTCAGCTTCGTCACCGACCGCATGTCGTTCGTCGACGATCCGGAAAAAGCCCGCGATGCCGCGCAGCGCATCCACGCCGCGGGCGAGCGCTATCAGGTCCGGCCGATCGTGGTCAACTCCTGCGTCGATCCGCAACTGAGCATGCTGCTGGCCGAGAGCGGGGCGCTGATGCTCGACGTGTTCGCGCCCTTCATCGAGCCGCTGGAGCGCGAGTTGAACGCGCCGCGGCACTCGCGCGTGGGACAGGCGCACGGTCTGGTCGATTTCGAGACCTACCACCGCCGCATCAACGCGATGAACTTCGCGCTGGCGCACGACGACGGCATCGCGCTCACCTACGACGAAGCCGACGTGATCCTGGTGGCGGTGTCGCGCGCGGGCAAGACCCCGACCTGCATCTACCTGGCGCTGCACTACGGCGTGCGTGCGGCCAACTATCCGCTGACCGACGAGGACCTGGAGAGCGATCGGCTGCCGCCGCGGCTGCGCCCCTACCGCAACAAGCTGTTCGGGCTGACCATCGATCCGGAGCGGCTGCAGCAGATCCGCCAGGAGCGGCGGCCGAATTCGCGCTACTCCAATGCCGAGACATGCCGGCGCGAAGTGGCGGCGGCCGAAACCATGTTCCGCATGGAGCGCATTCCCACTTTGAGCACCACGCATACCTCGATCGAGGAGATTTCCAGCAAGGTGCTGGCGACGCTGGGACTGCAGCGCGAGATGTTCTGATCAGGGTGGTTGCGGGCGGGTCTGCGCCGGTCGGGGCGGGGCCGCTCCTGGCAGCGATGGAATTTCCGCACTTCACCGCCTGGATCTCCAAGGTAGGCCGCTGGCGCCGATCCGTCAATGCTGCCGCCGGCGCGATGCAGCGTGTAGGATCGGCCCATGCAGCACGCCCTGACCCGCAGCGAACGCATCCCCCGGCTCAGCCGTTTCGGCTGGCTGATGGGGCTGTACGCCGAGAACTATCTGCACCTGAACCGCCTGTTCGTGCCGGCCGACCTGGCCGCCGGCAGCTACGTGTCCAGCATCGGCGACGGCCTGGACCTGCGCCTGGACGTGATCGAGCGCCACCGCTACACCGTCGAGCTGCGCCTGACCTACGACCTGTGCGATCCGCTGACCGGCGAGCCGGACCCGTCGGCCTACGTGCGCCTGTACCTGGATGCGCGTCAGGCAGAGACCACGCATTGCTATGTCGGCCGCCGCTGGCAGGACGTGATGGGGCTGTACCCGCCGCCGGCGGAACTGATCAGCCACCGCATGCGCATGAACACCTTCCTCGGCAAATGGCTGGAATACCTGGCCGAGCGCGGCCACGGCGTGGCCACGCTGCGGCCGGCGCCGCCGCTGCCGCGCGCGGCGCAGGACGCGGCGACGCCCGCCGTCTAGCCACCGGCTAGACGAAGCGGAGGCGTGGTTGCGGCATACTGCGCGCCCGTCGCCATCCGCCTTCTCCGCATGCCTTACACCCCCATCGTCGCCACCTTGGGCTACGTGCTCTCGCCCGACCGCAGCCAGGTGCTGATGGTCCATCGCAATGCCCGGCCCGGCGACCATCACCTGGGCAAGTACAACGGCCTGGGCGGCAAGGTCGAGGCGGACGAAGACGTGCTGGCCGGCATGCGCCGCGAGATCCTGGAGGAGGCCGGCATCACCTGCGAGGCGCTGCAGTTGCGCGGCACCATCAGCTGGCCGGGATTCGGCAAGCATGGCGAGGACTGGCTGGGCTTCGTGTTCCTGATCGAGGCCTACGCGGGCGAGCCGTTCGCCGATAACGCCGAGGGCGCGCTGGCCTGGGTGCCGATCGCGCAGATGGACACGCTGCCGATGTGGGAGGGCGATCGCCACTTCCTGCCGCTGGTGTTCGATGGCGACCCGCGCCCGTTCCATGGGGTCATGCCGTACCGCGACGGCCGCATGCAGTCCTGGCGCTATTCGCGAGTCTGACACCTAAAGCCCCTCTCCCTCCGGGAGAGGGGTTGGGGTGAGGGTACGGCGCGAAGCGACCCGCGGAGTTTGGTGGGGTGGGACAAGGGTACGGCGCGAAGCGACCCGCGGAGTTTGGCTGTGCCAGGCTTCGCCCGTACCCTCATCCGGCCCTTCGGGCCACCTTCTCCCGACGGGAGAAGGAACAGCCTCATCCTTCTCGCGCCCGGCTTGTCCACAGCGGCTGTGGATCGATCCTGCACAAGCCTGTGGGCAAGCGTGGCAAGTCGCTGAAATGGCTGCCCGATTTTGCCGGGTGGCGAAAATTTCAGCAGTCCCGGCCGCGCTTCTCCACAGCCGGTGTGGATGAAAGCGCACGAACGCTGTGGATAAGAGGCCGGTGGCGTTGTGCCGCAACGGTCACCGTCGCGCTGGCGAAAAATTCGCCAGCGTCGATCGCGCGAGCACGCAGCCCGACGTGCGTGCCTGTCGCAGCGCTACTGCGCGGTCCAGCCGCCATCGATGGCGATGGTCTGCGCGGTGATGTTGCGCGCCGCCGGCGAGGCCAGGAACGCCACGCAGCCGGCCAGTTCGTCGTAGGCGATGAACACGCCCTTGGGCATGGGCTTGAGCATCACCTGGGCGATCACGTCGGCCTCGGAAATGCCACGGGTACGCGCCTGGTCGGCGATCTGCTTGTCCACCAGCGGCGTCTTCACGTAGCTGGGGCAGAGCGTGTTGATGGTGATGTCGGTATCGGCGGTCTCCAGTGCGATCACCTTGGAGAAGCCGACCAGGCCGTGCTTGGCGGCGACATAGGCGCTCTTGTACGGGCTGGCGACCAGCGAGTGGATGCTGCCGATGTTGACGATGCGGCCGAACCCGCGTTCGCGCATTCCCGGCAGCACCGCCTGGGTCAGCCGCGCCACGCCGGTCAGCATCACCTCCACCAGCAGCCCCCATTTCTCCATCGGGAACTCCTGCAACGGCGCCACGTGCTGCAGTCCGGCGTTGTTGACCAGCACGTCCACCGGCCGGCTGACGGCCGCCAGCGCCGCGGCGATGCTGTCCGCACTGGCCACGTCCAGCGCCACCGCCTCGGCCGAGCCGCCGGCCTGGCGCAACTGCGCGGCGACCGCGTCGGCGGCCTTCAGGTCCAGGTCGCTGACGACGATGTGGCGGCCGCCAGCGGCCAGTTCTTTGGCGATGCCGGCGCCGATGCCGCTGGCGGCACCGGTGATCAGGACAGTCTGCATAAGGCAATACCTTCGCGGAAATGGGGGGCGGTCAGCGTAGCAGCGCGCCGCGACGCCCGGCAGCGCCCGCTCGCCAGTGCGGCGGCGCCACGCTACCCTGTGCCGTCGCTTGCCGCTCACGCCGGATCCGCCACGTTATGCCGATGAAACGCCACTTCTCCATGCTGCGCGAGTTCCAGCTGGCCGACTGGTTCACCCTGGCCAACGCCTTCTGCGGCACCGGCGCGGTGTTCGCGGCGATGCGCTTCCTGCAGGACGGCCGCCGCAGCGACCTGCTGTTCGGCATGGCGCTGATTCCGCTGGCGTTCGTGTTCGACGCGCTGGACGGCCGGGTGGCGCGCTGGCGCAAGTCGTCCTCGACCCTGGGCCGCGAGCTGGACTCGCTGGCCGACGTGATTTCCTTCGGCGTGGCCCCCGCCGCGCTGGCCTACGCCTGCGGCATGCAGGGCGGTTGGGACTGGCTGGTGCTGAGTTTCTTCGTCTGCTGCGGGGTCAGCCGCCTGGCCCGCTACAACGTCACCGCCGAGCAGTTGGCCGGTGACGGCGACAAGGTGCCGTACTTCGAAGGCACGCCGATCCCGAGCAGCCTGGGCCTGGTCATCGTGCTGGCGATCGCAGCGCACCTGGGCCACATCGGCGATGCCCTGTGGTGGGGCGAGTGGCGGCTGGGGCCGTGGCTGCTGCATCCGCTGGCGCTGCTGTTCGCGCTGTCCGGCTCGCTGATGATCAGCAAGACGCTGCGCATCCCCAAACCCTGATCGCGGTGGGTTGCTATCATCGCGGGCCAGTTCGGGAGAGTGGCGATGAAGGCTAGCGGCGGCGGTGACGCCGGCGATTTCGAGGCGATGACGCGGCAGTACTGGGAGGCCTGGAGCGCCGCGTTGCGCCAGGGTGCGTCGGGCCCCGCGTCCGCCGGGCCAGGCGACGGCGCCGGCGCCTGGCGCGAGGCGATCGCGGCCTGGAGCCAGTGGTTGCCGCGCGGTAGCGCACCGCAGGCCGAGGACGCGGTGGCGCAGTTCCAGCAGCAGGCTGGCGACTGGCTCGGCGCGATGCAGCAGGTGGCGGCGCAGTTCGCCGGCCGCGACGCCAGCAGTGCCGACGTCGCCGACGCGTGGAAGCGCCAGGTGCAGGGCCAGCGCGAACAATTGCTGCAGTGGCTGCTGGGCGCCGTGCGCGGCACCGGCCAGGCCGGGATCGACCCCTGGTTGCAGCAGGCGGCGCAGTGGCTGCAGGGCCTGCAGCGCGACAGCGGGCCGTGGCTGCAGATGCCCGGGTTCGGCCCGGCGCGCAACCACCAGGCGCGCTGGCGCGCGTTGGCCAAGGCGCAGCAGGACTACCAGGCGCAGCTGCAGGCCTATCTGGGGCTGCTGCAGGGCGCCATCGACCGTGCCTTCGGCCTGTTCGAGGAGAAGCTGCGCGCGCACGAGGAGCCTGGCCGGCAACTGACCAACGCGCGGGCGATGTTCGATCTGTGGATCGACGCGGCCGAGGAGGCCTATGCGGCGGCCGCGCTGTCGCCGGAGTTCCGCCAGGTCTACGCCGACGTCGCCAATGCGCAGATGCGTCTGCGCGCCCTGCTGCAGCGCGAGACCGAGCAGGTCTGCGAGCAGGTGGGCCTGCCCACGCGCACCGAACTGGACGCCGCGCATCGGCGTATCGCCGACCTGGAGCGACGGCTGCGGCGGCTGGAGCGCAGCGAAGGGCAGGGCGCGCCTGCGCCTGCTGCTGCCCCGGCCGCACCGCAGAAACGCGTCAGGAAGACGGCGGCCAAGCCCGCCGCCGCAAGGAAAGCGGCCACGGCCGCGCCCACATCCAAATCCAAGTCCGCACGGGCCGCGAAGGCGGTGCCTGCCGCCAAGCCGCGCCGTGCCGGGACCACATCCGCCGCTGCCCGCAGGAGCCGCGCATGAAGGGACCGCTGAGCTTCAGCAGCGACGATCTGGTCCAGGAAACCCTGGAGCTGCAGCGCAAGCTGCTCGAGGGACTGCGCGTGCTGCCCGGCCTGGACACGGTGGACTACGGTGCCACCGCGCGGCAGGAGGTGTGGCGCGACGGCAAGGTGGTGCTGTATCGCTTCGTCGGCGAACGCCCGCCCACCGCCAAGGTGCCGCTGCTGATCGTCTATGCCCTGGTCAACCGTCCGTACATGGTCGACCTGCAGGCCGACCGTTCGCTGGTACAGGGCCTGCTGGCGCTGGGCGAGGACGTCTACGTGCTCGACTGGGGCTACCCGGATCGCTCCGAGCGCTACCTGACGCTGGAGGACTACCTGCTGCGCTATATCGACGGCGCGGTGGACCACCTGCGCGCGGCCGGCGACGGCGCGCCGGTCAACATGCTCGGCATCTGCCAGGGCGGCACGTTCTCGCTTTGCTATGCCGCGTTGCAGCCGGAGAAGGTGCGCAACCTGGTCACCATGGTCACGCCGGTGGATTTCCACACCCCGGACAACATGCTGTCCAACTGGGCGCGCCAGGTCGATGTCGACCTGTTCGTGGACACCCTCGGCAACGTGCCGGCGGACCTGATGAACGTCAGCTACCTGATGCTCAAGCCGTTCCGGCTGAACCTGCAGAAGTATGTGGGCCTGCTCGACATCCTCGACGATCCGCGGGCGCTGGAGGACTTCCTGCGCATGGAGAAATGGATCTTCGATTCGCCGGATCTGGCCGGCGAGACCTTCCGCGAGTTCGTCAAGCAGTTCTACCAGGACAACGCGCTGATGCATGGCCGTGCGCGCATCGGTGCCCACACCGTGGACCTGGGCCGGGTCACCATGCCGGTGCTCAACGTCTATGCCGAGCAGGACCACCTTGTGCCGCCGGACGCGTCGCGGGCGCTGCGCGGCGTGGTCGGCAGCCGCGACTACGCCGAGCTGAGTTTCCGCGGCGGCCATATCGGCATCTATGTTTCCGGCCGCGCCCAGCGCGAGGTCCCGGCGGCGCTGCACCGCTGGCTGGCCGAGCGCGATGGCGGGCACTGAGCGCCCGCTGCGGCGCGCCCTCACGCCGCGACTGCGCCTGCGGGCATAGAGTCGTTCCGCCGTTTTCGCTGGAGACCGTGCCATGTCGCAAGCCCGTTCGCTGTCGCGCTCGTTGAACGACCGCATGATCGCGGGCGTGATGGGCGGCATCGCCCACCGCTTCGGCTGGAATGCAACCTTGTTGCGGGTGCTGTACGTGGTCGGCTCGATCGTCTCGGCCGCGTTCCCCGGCATCCTGGTCTACCTGATCCTGTGGCTGCTGATTCCCAACGAAGCCGACTGAGGCGGCCGCTGCCGCTGGCGTTTCGCCGTGCCGGCATCGTCTTCGGCGTTCTGTGGACCTCGCCCAACACGGCGCTCGGAGTGCTCGCCGGGACCATCGCGCTGGCATTCGGTGCGCGCCTGCGTTTCAGCCGCCGCGAGCTGGCGCTGGTGTTCGAACGCGTGCCGTTGCGGCCGCGTGGGGCGATGACCCTGGGCAACGTGATCCTGCTCAGCGCCGACGATCTGGACGTGGCCTGCGCCACCTACGAACACGCCGCCGGTCGCTGCCGGCATCCGGCGGTGCGGCTCGGCGATCACGAACGCGCGCACGTGCTGCAGTACATGCTGCTGGGTCCGCTGTTCCTGCCGGTGTACCTGGCCTGCGGCGGGGTCAGCGTGCGCAACCCGCTGGAGCGTGCCGCCGATCGCTACGCAATGCACGGCCGCGGCTGGTGGCCAGGCACTGGCTGAGTGCATAGCGTTTGCCACTTCGCGATGCATCAGGTGCCACGTAGGAGCGGCTCCAGCCGCGACGGGCGGCCTGGTCGCGGCTGAAGCCGCTCCTACGAGTGCCCCACGTCCTTGCGAGAGGCTGCCGTCAATCCAGCCGTGAAAAACCGAACAGGCGCTTGAGCGGATGCGCGTGCCGCTCGATCTGCGCGCGCAGCAGGCTGGCGCCGATCATGCTGTAGGTGATGCCGTTGCCGCCGTAGGCCATGGCGAACTGCACGCGCGGGCCGTGCTGCGGATGCGGGCCGAAGAACGGCAGCCCGTCCTCGGTCTCGGCGAAGGTGCCGGCCCAGGCGAAGGTCGGCTGCAGTTCCAGCCCGGGCATCACCTTGGCGATCTTGCGCGAGAGCGTGCGCGCCTTGCTGTCCACGCGCGCGTCGCGGCGTGCCGGCACGTCGACGCTGTCGTCCTCGCCGCCGGCGACGATGCGGCCATTGCCGGTGCTGCGCAGGTACAGATACGGCCGCGCGCTTTCCCAGATCATGGTGTCGCGCAGCGGGCCGAGGACGGAGGGTTCCAGCGGGTCGCTGACGAAGGCATAGCTGCTGCGGTTACGCGCCACGCGCTGGTCCAGCCACTGCTGGTTGGCGTAGCCGGCAGCCATCACCACGTGGCCGGCGCGGACCTGCACGCCCTGGTCGGTGTGCAGGATCACGCCGCGGCTGTTGACCGCGATCCGTGCGATGCGGGTGCGATCGTAGACGCCCACCCCGCGCCGGAAGGCACGGCCGAGCAGGCGGTAGGTGAGGCGGTACGGATCCACCCGCGCCGCCTGGTGGCTGAGGATCGCGCCATGCGCCTGGATGCCGTAGTCCGCGTCCAGTGCCTGCGCATCCAGCCATTCCACCTCCAGGCCGTGCCGCGCGCGCATCTCCAGCTCTTCCTGCAGCACCCGTACGTGGCGGCGCTTGCTGGCGTAGTACAGGCTATCGTTCCAACCGAAGTCGACATCGCGCAGCGGCCGCACCAGGTCGCGCAATTGCTCCAAGGCCTGTGCGCAGGCGCCGTAGGCCAGCGCGGCGGCAGGTTCGCCATAGCGTTTGGCCAGGTCGATCAGGTGGGTGTCGATCTCGTACTGCAGCAGGGCGGTGCTGGCCGCGGTGCTGCCCCAGCCGATGTCGCGCTGTTCCAGGATCGTCACCGCGTGCCCGTGCGTGCTCAGTTCCTCGGCGATCAGGGCGCCGGTGATGCCGCCGCCGACGACGGCCACATCGCAGCGCACGTCGTCGCGCAGCTGCGGAAAACTCTGCATCAGGCCGTTGCGGACCGACCAGAAGGGATAACCGCTCTTGAGATCCATGGTGCCCCTGCGCAGAAAGGATGTGCGACTTACACGCAGGCCCGGTTAAGTCCGCGTGAGGCGGCGCGGGCGTCATGTCGGGGCAAACAGCCACGATTAACCTCGGTGCAGAAGTCCCTCACATGGCGCTGTGTATGGTGCGCGCCAGTTCCACGAATTCCCTGTAGAGGAAGCGTCATGTCGGTCGTTCTGTACATCGGTGGCAGCAAGGACGGAGAGAAGGGCGTGGTGCCCTACGGTTTCCGCAAGTCCATGAAGGAAACCGAGGCAGGCCCGGAGATCTATGTCGAGCGCGTGCTGGCGCTGAGCGACCGGCAGGTGCGGATCATGGCGCTGGAATCGCTGCAGGACGATATCGTGGTAGAACGCTTGCATAGGTATTATTCGCGTTGACGCCGGCGTGCGAACCCCGGTGTGGTCGCCCGCCTAGACGGGCCAGCGACGGTTCGCATCGACCTGCCATCGACCATGCCCGCACCAGAAACCAGCAACACCTCGGCGCCGCCCACGACCGTCGACTCGAACGCCCCCACCGACATGTCCAACCAGCGCAGCGATATCTTCTTCGCTGCGGTGCAGACCACGCGCATGCCGATGATCGTCACCGACCCGCGGCAGCCGGACAATCCGATCATCTTCGTCAACCGCGCGTTTCTGGAGATGACCGGCTACAGCCACGAGGAACTGATCGGCAACAACTGCCGCTTCCTGCAGGGGCCGGACACCGACCGCGAGACCGTACGCAACGTCCGTGAGGCGATCGCCATGCACGACGAGGTGGCGGTGGAAATCCTCAACTACCGCAAGGACGGGTCCAGCTTCTGGAACGCGCTGTACATCTCCCCGGTCTACGACGACCGCGGCGAACTGGTGTACTTCTTCGGTTCGCAGTTGGACGTCAGCCGCCGTCGCGACGCCGAGGACGCCCTGCGCCAGGCGCAGAAGATGGAAGCGCTCGGCCAGCTCACCGGCGGCATCGCCCACGACTTCAACAACCTGCTGCAGGTCATGTCCGGGTATTTGGAATTGATCGAGCATGCGGTCGAGAGCGATCCGCTGAATCCATCGCTGCTGCGCAAGAGCGTGGACCGCGCGCGTGACGCCGCTGGCCAGGCGGCGCGCCTGACCCAGCAGTTGCTGGCGTTCGCGCGCAAGCAGAAGCTGGAAGGGCGCGTCCTCAACCTCAATGCCCTGGTCGCCGGCATGAGCGACGTGGCCGAGCGCACGCTCGGCGACGGCATCGCGTTCTCGCTGGAACTGTCGCCGGACCTGCGTAATTGCCGGATCGACCCGACCCAGGCCGAGGTCGCACTGCTGAACATCCTGATCAACGCGCGCGACGCCATGGCCGACCAGGCCGCGCCGCGCCTGGTGATCCAGACCCGCAACGTCTCGGTGCGCGCCGACGAACCCACCACCTACGACAACCTGCTGCCCGGCCACTACGTGTGCGTGTCGATCACCGACAACGGCAGCGGTATGCCGCCGGAGGTGCTGGCGCGGGTGCTGGACCCTTTCTTCACCACCAAGGAAGAGGGCAAGGGCACCGGCCTGGGCCTGTCCATGGTCTACGGCTTCGCCAAGCAGTCCGGCGGCGCGGTGCGGCTGTATTCGGAGGAGGGCCACGGCACCACCGTGCGCCTGTACTTCCCGATCGACGACAACGTCGAGAACATGGCGCCGCGCGATTCGCGCACGCGCCGTCCGTTCGACCGCCAGGGCGACGAGACCATCCTGATCGTCGAGGACCGGCCCGACATCGCCGAATTGGCGCGGTTGTTCCTGGAGGACCAGGGCTATGCCACGCACGTGGTCTACAACGCCCGCGAGGCGCTGGAACTGCTAGACACCGGCGTGCACGTGGACCTGCTGTATTCGGACCTGATCATGCCGGGCGGCCTCAACGGGGTGATGCTGGCGCGCGAGGCGCGGCGGCGCCGGCCCAAGATCAAGGTGCTGCTGACCACCGGCTACGCCGAGTCCTCGATCGAACGCACCGATGCCGGGGGCAACGAGTTCGACGTGCTGGCCAAGCCCTACAACCGCCAGGAGCTCACCCGCAAGGTGCGCATGGTGCTGGACGGCCCTAACGGGGTGAGCTGACGCGACAGGTCGGCGCGCGCCTGTCAACGGGTTCCCCGACGGCGCGCGCACTGCGAAAATGCGGGTTTTCCGCAAGGCGGCTTCGGCCGGACGCAATGCACGACACTCAGCTCGCCCAGCAGATCGCCAACACCATCGCCGCCGAGATCGGCGCGCAGCCGGCGCAGGCGCGTGCCGCCATCGCCCTGCTCGACGAGGGCGCCAGCGTCCCGTTCATCGCGCGCTACCGCAAGGAAGTCACCGGCGGTCTCGACGACACCCAGTTGCGCAATCTCGAAGTCCGCCTGACCTACCTGCGCGAGCTGGAGGAGCGCCGCGCCGCGGTGCTGGCCAGCATCGCCGAACAGGGCAAGCTCAGCGACGCGTTGCGCGCGGAGATCGTCGCCGCCGACACCAAGTCGCGTCTGGAAGACCTGTACCTGCCCTACAAGCCCAAGCGCCGTACCCGCGCGCAGATCGCCCGCGAGGCCGGGCTGGAGCCGCTGGCCGACGGCCTGCTGGCCGATCCGGCGCTGGTGCCGGAGACCTTCGCCGCCGGCTTCGTCGATGCCGACAAGGGCGTGGCCGACGTCAAGGCCGCGCTGGAAGGCGCGCGCGCGATCCTGATGGAGCGCTGGGGCGAGGATGCCGCGCTGGTCGGCGAGCTGCGCAGCTGGCTGGGCGAAGTCGGGGTGATCCGCGCCCGTGTGGCCGAGGGCAAGGAGCAAGAAGGCGCCAAGTACCGCGACTACTTCGATCACGCCGAGGCGCTGGCCAAGATTCCCTCGCACCGGTTGCTGGCGCTGTTCCGCGCGCGCCGCGAGGAGATCGTGTACCTGGAACTGGATCCCGGCAGCGAGGCCGAGGCCGGCCACCAGTACGCCGAGGGCCGCGTGGCGCTGCGCGCCGGCATCGCCAACCAGGGCCGCCCCGGCGACCGCTGGTTGCTGGATGCGTGCCGCCTGACCTGGCGCGCCAAGCTGCACATGCACCTGCTGCTGGACCTGTTCAACCAGGCGCGCGAAAAGGCCGAGGCCGAGGCGATCGCGGTGTTCGGCGACAACCTGCAGGACCTGATGCTGGCGGCACCCGCGGGTCCGCGCGTGACCCTGGGCCTGGACCCGGGCATCCGTACCGGCTGCAAGGTCGCGGTGGTCGACGCCACCGGCAAGCTGCTGGCCACCGATACCATCTATCCGCACGAGCCGCGCCGGCAGTGGGATCAGTCGCTGCACACGCTGCGGCAGCTGTGCACGCAGCACGGCGTGGAACTGATCGCGATCGGCAACGGCACCGCAAGCCGCGAGACCGACAAGCTGGCCGCGGACCTGATCAAGCAGAATCCGCAGTTGAAGCTGGAGAAGATCGTGGTCAGCGAGGCCGGCGCCTCGGTGTATTCGGCCTCCGAATTCGCCGCCAAGGAATTTCCGCAGCTCGACGTGTCGCTGCGCGGCGCGGTGTCGATCGCGCGGCGCCTGCAGGACCCGCTGGCGGAACTGGTCAAGATCGAGCCCAAGGCGATCGGCGTGGGCCAGTACCAGCACGACGTCGACCAGTACCGCCTGGCGCGGGCGCTGGACGCGCGGGTGGAGGACTGCGTGAACGCGGTCGGCGTGTACGTCAACACCGCCTCGGCGGCGCTGCTGTCGCGCGTGTCCGGGCTGTCGTCGAGCGTGGCCGAGAACATCGTGCGCCATCGCGACGACAACGGCCCGTTCAAGCGCCGCAAGGATCTGCTCAAGGTACCGCGGTTGGGCGAGAAGACCTTCGAGCAGTGCGCCGGCTTCCTGCGCATCGCCGACGGCGAGGAGCCGCTGGACGCCTCGGCGGTGCACCCGGAAGCCTACCCGGTGGTGGAGCGCATCGTCGGCACCACCGGCAAGCCGATCAAGGCGCTGATCGGCGATGGCGGTTTCCTGCGCGGGCTCAAGCCGGACCAGTTCACCGACGAGAAGTTCGGCCTGCCGACGGTGCGCGACATCCTCAAGGAACTGGAGAAGCCGGGCCGCGACCCGCGCCCGGAGTTCAAGGCGGCGCGTTTCGCCGACGGCGTGGAGGACATCAAGGACCTCAAGCCGGGCATGGTGCTGGAGGGCGTGGTCAGCAACGTCGCCGCCTTCGGTGCGTTCGTCGACATCGGCGTGCACCAGGACGGCCTGGTCCACATCTCCGCGCTCTCGGACAGCTACGTCAAGGATCCGCGCGACGTGGTCAAGGCCGGCGACATCGTCAAGGTCAAGGTGCTGGAAGTGGACGTGGCGCGCAAGCGCATCGCGCTGACCCGGCGCCTGGACGATACGCCGGCGCCGGCGCGTCCCGCCGACCGCGACAGCGGCGCCGCGCGAGGTGCCGGCGGCCCGCCACGGCGCGAGCGCGACGGGCGCGGCACCCCGGGCGGCGGCAACGCCAAGCCGCGTCCGGCCGCCGCGGCTGCGCCGGTCAACAGCGCGCTGGCCGATGCATTCGCCCGCGCCAAGCGCGGCTGAGGTTCAAGGAAAAAGGAGAGCCGGCGCGCCTGCGCCGGTCGATCCGATGACGGCCGCACGGTGCGGCCGCGTGGCGCGCCGGATCAGGCCGATTCGGCGCTCGGGCTCGGGTCGGCGGTCAGCGCGACAGCTGCCGGCTCCACCAGCGACGCGGCCAGCCCGAGCAGCTTGACCGGATCCACCGGCTTGCCCAGGTGCGCATCGAAGCCGGCCTCCAGGGCCAGCGCGCGGTCTTCGCTGCGCACGTAGGCGGTGAGGGCGATGGCCGGGATGCGGCTGGCCGCACCGGCGCCGCGGGCGCGAACGCTGCGGATCAGGCTGTGGCCATCGCGGCGCGGCATGCCGACGTCGCTGACCAGCAGCGCATAAGGGCGCTCGCGCAGCAGCGCTTCGGCATCGTCGGCGCAGACCGCGGCCTCGACCACGGCACCGGCTTCCTGCAGGAAGCGCTGGGTGACGCCGCGCGAATCCATGTCGTCGTCCACCACCAGCACGCGCACGCCGTCCAGGCGGATGCCGCCACGCCGCCGCACGGCGCTGGACAGCGCCGCGTCATTGTCGCGGTGGATCGGGTCCAGGGGCTGCAGATCGTTGCGCGGCAGCAGCAGGGTGAACGTGGCGCCGAGACCGACGCCGTCGCTGCTGACAGAAAGTTGGCCCTGGTGCAGTTCGGCCAGCTGCTTGGCGATGGCCAGACCCAGGCCGAGGCCGCCGGCACTGCGCGTGCTGCTCGCATCGGCCTGACGGAAACGGTCGAATACGTGCGGCAGGAACACCGGGTCGATGCCGATGCCGGTATCGCTGACGGCGATGCGCACATGGGTGCTGGTGCTGTCCAGGGTCACCGTGACCTTGCCGGCGCTCGGGGTGAACTTGATCGCGTTGCCGATCAGATTGGTCAGCACCTGCTGCAGCCGCACCGGATCGCCCAGATAGGGCAGGGCGGTCGTGTCGTCGGCGACCAGCACGATGTCGATGCCCTTGTTCTGCGCGCCGGGGCGGGCCGCGTCGATGGTGTCGCCGAGCAGCGTGCGCAGATCCAGCTCGTCCGTATCCAGGCGCACCTTGCCGGACAGGATGGCGCTCATGTCCAGCAGGTCGTCGATGATCTGCGCCTGCGCGTGGGCGCTGCGTTCGATCACCTCCAGCCCCTTGCCCAGATCCTTCTCGCGTACCGAGGCGTCCTGCATCAGCCGCGACCAGCCCAGGATCGCGTTGAGCGGCGTGCGCAGTTCGTGGCTGAGCGTGGCCAGGAATTCGTCCTTCATGCGGCTGGCGCGTTCGGCGTCGCCGCGCGCGCTCTGCTCGGCGGCGAGCAGCTGCTGCAGGCGCAGATCGGTGCCGCGGCGCTCGATGATGATGCCGGCCAGGTGCGAGGCCGAGCGCGCCAGGTCCTGTTCGTGCGGGTTGGGGTAGTGCACGAATGGGTAGTACATCGCGACCACACCCAGGACCTCGCCGTCACTGGCCAGGATGGGGGTGGAGCAGCAGGCGACGATGTCCGCCTCCAGGGCGGTGGCGAGATAGTCCTGCCAATGCGGGTTGACGCGCACGTCGCTGCACAACACCTGCCGGCGCAGGTAGGCGGCGCGTCCGCAGCAGCCGGTGTTGGGATCGATCGGCAGGCGCTGCACGGCCTTGCGGAAGCTCTGCGGCATGCTCGGCGCGGCGCCTTCCAGCAGGCACTGGCGGTGCTCGTCGACCAGCATGATGGTGCAGCGCAGGCCGACATCGCTCTGCGACTCGATGCCGCGCGCGATCGCCTCCAGCACCGCGTTCAGCGGCTTGCCGGTGGTGATCATCTCCAGCGCGGCGCGCTCGGCCGCGGTGGCGTTCTCGATGCGCTTGCGCTCGGCGATGTCCAGCAGGGAGCCGATGAAACCGAGGAACTGGCCGGACGAACTGAAGCGCGGCGTGGCGCTCGCCAGGCACCAGCGATACTCGCCATCGTGGCGGCGCAGGCGGTATTCCAGCGTGTAGGCGCGGCGGTCGGCGCAGGCGCGCGCCAGGGTGCGGCCAACCGCGGCCAGGTCGTCGGCATGGACCTGTTCCTGCCAACCGCTGCCCAGCGCTTCCTGCTCGCTCTGCCCGGTGAACAGATACCACTGGCGGCTGATGTACTCGCAGTCGCCGTCGGCATTGGACATCCAGATCATGACCGGCGCGTTGTCGCACAACTGGCGGAAACGCAGTTCGCTTTCCTGCAGGCGCTGTTCCGTCAAGCGGCGGTCGTGGATGTCGGTATTGGTGCCGATCCAGCGCACGATGCGGCCGCTGTCGTCGCAGATCGGCAGGGCGCGGCCGAGGTGCCAGCGGTACTCGCCGTCGTGGCGGCGCAGCGGATATTCGATCTCGTACGGCCTGCCGCTGCGCAGCGCCTCCGGCCACACCTCCATCACCCGCGCCAGGCCTTCCTCGGTGTGCACATGGCGCCAGCTGTCGTATCCGGCTTCGCCAACCGGCAACCCGGTGTACTCGTACCAGCGCCGATTGAAGTAGTCGACGTGGCCGTCCGGCATGGCGGTGAACACGATCTGCGGCATCGCGTCGGCCAGTTCGCGCAAGCGCGCGGCGCTGTTGGCCAGTTCTCTCTGCGCGCCGGCGCGTTCCATCGATTCCCAGCAGCGTGCCGCCACCAACCGCACCAGCTCGATCTCGGCCGAAGTCCAGACCCGCGGCTGGGCCTGGTGCACGCCGATCGCAGCGACCAGGCGACCGGCTTTGTGCAGCGGCGCGGTGAGCACCGCGCGCAGGCCCAGGCGTAGGTAGTTGGGATCGTCCACGCGCATCGGCGGCTGGTGGGTCTCGGTGTCGTGCACCACCCACGGCCGGTTCTCGCGCATGCACTCCAACAGATCGCCGCCGAAGTCGCTGAAGCGCGAGCGCCCGGTCAGGTGGGTGGCGCCGTCGACGTAGTCCGCACGCACGTCGAACGCGTCCTCGTCGGCCTCGACGATCGCGTAGGCGCAGCGGTTGGCGCCCAGGTGCTGGCCGAGCAGGGCGGCGCCGGTCTCGCAGATCGCTTCGGCGCTGTGCAGGTTCTGCAGGGTGTCCTCGAGCATCAGCAGGAAGCTGTCGTGCGCCTGTGCGCGCGCCTGCTCGGTGCGGTCGATGCCATGCACCAGGATCCCGCTGACCTTGCCCTCGGCGTCGTGCATCGGCTGGTACACGCATTCCAGCGTGGTGTCCGAGGTCGCTTCGTGCGGACTGCGGCACAGCTGGAAGGTCATCGACTCGTCGATGAACGGCACGCCGCTGGTGCGGACATTGTCGAGCAGGCGGATGATGCCTTGTTCCTGGATTTCGGGAATGGCCTCGATGAGCGGCCGGCCGACCACCTCGCGCGGCCCGACCAGTTGCTGGTAGCGCTGGTTGACGGTTTCGATCACGTAGTCCGGGCCACGCAGGATCGCCAGCGCCGCCGGCGATTGCTCGAAGGCATCGGCCATCTGCGCGCGTTGCGCTTCCAGTGCCTTCAGCAGCGCATCGCGCTCGCGCGCCAGGGTGATCCGCGCGGTGTCCTCGGTGCACACGCACAGCACGCCGGCGATGTCGCCGTCGTCGTCGAACAGCGGGCTGTAGGAGAAGGTGAAGTACACCTGCTCGCTGTAGCCGTTGCGCAGCATGGTCAGCGGGATGTGTTCGTTCCAGGTCGATTCGCCGCTGGCCATCACCTGGTCGGCCTGCGCCCGGACCTCGGGCCACACGTCCGGCCACACCTCTTCCATCGGCCGCGCAAACCCTTGCGGGTGCCGCAATCCGAGGATCGGCACGTAGGCGTCGTTGTACAGGTTGAACTGGCGCTCGCCCCAGCGCACCGCCATCGGGAATCGCGAGTTCAGGCAGATCGACAGCGCGGTGAGCAGGCTCCGCGGCCAGTGCTCCATCGGACCCAGTTCGTGCTCACGCCAATCGATGGCGCGCAGCAAGGCGCCCGTGGCGCTGCCGGCGGGAAACCGGACAGGAGGCGGCGAACAGTCCTTGGCGTTGATGGCTGAATCCCTCGAATCGTCCCCGCCAGGCGGCGGGCTTACGATCGAGGATTCTCAGGGGCGTGCGGTCGTCTTGGCGTGAGCGTCCTGCAGCGCCTTGATCAGCTGCTCGGACAGATAGGGTTTGGTCAGCACCACGCCGGCGGCGAAGCCGGGGGGCAGGGTGTCGGCGGCGACGCCGGTGGCGAGCACGAAGGGCGTGCCGCGGTCGGTCAATGCCCGCGCCACCGGTTCGCTGGTTTCGCCGGCGGTGAGGCGGAAGTCGAGCACGGCCCGGTCCGGGCGTTCGCTGTCGATCAGCGCAAGCGCCTGCTGCACGGATGCGGCGACGCCGACCACCTCGGCACCGGCCTGGGCAAGCTGCAACTCCAGCAGCGTGGCGTTCATCTCGTCGTTCTCGACCACCAGGATACGCAGGCCCCGCAATGCCGACATCGCTTGCTCGTTAAGGTTTGGGAACAGAAAGTATAGCGGGACCGTCACAGCCGCCGCCTAGACAACCGACACAGGAAGATGAAGCGTTTACCTGTGCCTGCCTTCACATGTGGTGGTCGTGCAAAAACAAACGGCAGCCGAAGCTGCCGTCAGTCCTGGTGCCGAAGGTGGGACTCGAACCCACACGCTTTTAAGGGCGGCGGATTTTGAGTCCGCTGCGTCTACCGATTCCGCCACTTCGGCGCGGCCGCGGAGTATAGCCGACACTTCGGCTCGGCCGCCAGCGCATTTGTGCTCGCCGTCCTTGGGCAGGGCAGGCGGGGCGATGAGCGGCCGTGGTGGCTGCCGAGCGTTTCTCTATATAGATGTATTGATGGGTCGGCGCCGCGTTCGGCACCTGCGTGCATGCTTCGCACGTATATGGCGTTGTGCGGATATCGGCAATTGCAGGCGATCGGTGGCCGGAGCCTCTGCCAGGCGCTTTGGCGCTGCCCGCGGGTTGCATCCAGCGCTCGGTGCGAAGTGCGTACGCCGCAGAACGCAGGGACGCAGTGGATTTTGCGGATCGCGGCGAGCGCCATTGCGACGTCGCGAACGTTCCGCAAAAAAACGCTTGCGTGTGCCGATCACGATCGTTAATATTCCGCTCCTCGCAGCACGTGGGGCCATAGCTCAGCTGGGAGAGCGCTTGCATGGCATGCAAGAGGTCGCCGGTTCGATCCCGGCTGGCTCCACCAACTTTTCGGACATAGGCCGTCCGCAAAAGCGACATCGTTAACAGCGTCCCCATCGTCTAGAGGCCTAGGACATCACCCTTTCACGGTGGCGACCGGGGTTCGAATCCCCGTGGGGACGCCATTTTTCAGCAGGAATTCCTCGCGCGCATCCGGGTTCGGCTCTGCCGAACGCAATGAGTGCGGGGTTTGTACATCGGAAGAAAGTCGGGTAAGATTCCGCTTCTGCCAGTACACGTGGGGCCATAGCTCAGCTGGGAGAGCGCTTGCATGGCATGCAAGAGGTCGCCGGTTCGATCCCGGCTGGCTCCACCAACTTTTCGGACATAGGCCGTCCGCAAAGCAACATCGTTAACAGCGTCCCCATCGTCTAGAGGCCTAGGACATCACCCTTTCACGGTGGCGACCGGGGTTCGAATCCCCGTGGGGACGCCACTTTTCGAAAACACCCGGCATTGCCGGGTGTTTTTTTATGCGTGCGGCGGTCGTGTGCGGTGTCCTGCAGTGCTGTGGGCAGGGCGCTGGACGCGGGTGGATCGATTGCTTTTGCTTCGGGCGGAGCGGCTTGTTCTGTTTGCCGGGAGATGGCGGCTTCGGCAGACATGACAGTTCGTGCGCGATGCGTGAGCTGTGCGTGGCTGGCCGTACCCTTACCCCAACCCCTCTCCCGGAGGGAGAGGGGCTTTTGCTTCTTCCTTCTCCCTGCGGGAGAAGGTGCCCCGAAGGGGCGGATGAGGGTCCGGCCGCTCATGGCATTTGACCGTGCAGACGTGCGCCATGGCATTTCGACCGCACGTGGCTGCGCCCGTACCCTCACCCCAACCCCTCTCCCGGAGGGAGAAGGGCTCTTGTCCTTCTCCTTGAGAGAGGGCTATCGCTGTGCCCACTCAATGCAGCAGCCGGCGGATCTGCAGGATCGCCTGCGGCGTACGTTGCACGCTGTGTCCGGAGACGATGACGGTTTCCGAGGCGGCGCCGGGCAGGTGGGCGCTCCAGTACGGCACGATGCCGTCGCTGGATTGCGCCAGCGGCACGCGCGGATCCTCCTGCCCGATGATGGAGTGATAGGTCACCTGCGGCGAGATCGGCAACTGCGCCGCGGCGAGGATGAAGGGATCGTGGTCGCTGAGGCTGTCGATGCTGTTGGGCAGGGCGCCGAGCATGTCCTTGCCGGCGATGTCCTTGAATTGATCCAGCACGCGCCGGGGCAGGCCGATCACGGCGCGTGCCAGCTCGCCGAGCGTGCCGGCGGCCTCCGGGGTGCCGCGGTGCGGGGTGGCCAGGAAGATCGCCTCGGACACTTCCGGCATCGGCGCGAAATGCAGCATCGGTCCGAGCCTGGCCTGCAGCGCCTGGCGCGCCTGTGGATCCAGGGTTGCATCGTCGAACAGGGTGCGCCACAGGCGGTCGCCTTCGCTGGAGGACACCATCAGTCGTGCCAGCACGCCGCCCATGCTGTGCCCGATCAGTACCATGTCATGCGCGGACACGCTGCGGCGTTGTGGATCGAGCCGGTCCAGCGTCTGCTGCAGCGCCGTGCGAACCTGCAGATGGGTGTAGGGAATCGGCAGGTTGGTCGGGTAGTACACCAGCCAGATCTGGTAGCGCGCGCGGACCTGCGGATCGCCGAGCAGGTCGTTGGCCAGGTTGACCCAGGCCTCCGGGCTGCTGGCCAGCCCGTGCAGCAGCACCAGCACGCGCCGGTGCGGGTCGTAGGGCTGGGTCAGGAACACGTGCGGCCGGTCGATGCCGTGCCCGAGGCCGAGCAGGGTGAGCAGCGACTGCGCGGCGAAGCCGGCGCGCGCCATCCACACGCCGTAGCCGGCGCTGAAGTTGGCGGCCAGCGGCACGTCGATACCGCCCATCGCCACCCGCTCGCCGAGCGAGGGGTCGTGGACCTCCACGTGCGCGCCGTGGCCGGACAAGACGTCCGTGAGGGTGCGGCCGTCGAAGCGCAGCAGCACCGTGAGATTGGGCGTGGGCATGTCGCTGTAGGCGGGAGCAGCGTCGGCATCGGCCATGGCGTCCGCCGCCGGCTGCGGCAGGACCGCGACCATTTCCGCGCCGAAGCCATCGCGCCGATACACGCTGCGCAGCCCGTCGAAGCGCAGGTCGCCGGCCGCCAGCATCGCCTCGGGCATCGGCATGTCCTGCGGGCTGCCCACGCCGCTGGCATCCAGTGTCACCGTCCAGTCGGGCAGGGCGGCGATCTGCGCGCCGGCGTCGTGCGTGGCGGGGGGATGCCGCCGGTAGCGCGCGAACAGCGCGGTCACTGCCTGCTGCACGGCGTAGTTGTAGTAGTCGCGCACCTGGGTCTGGCGTTCCTCGAAGGCGCGTTCGCTGGGCGTGCGTGCGCTGAAGAACAGATAGGCGTAGGCGTAACGCGCGGTCTGCAGCCAGGCGGCCAGCGTGGCATCGCTGTCCGGAAGTTGCCTGGCGGCGCGTTGCGCGGCCAGGAGCGACATTTCCGCCGCCGTCGCCAGGGTACGCTCCTGGTCCATTTCGGCGTTGCCGAGCAACCGGTCGATGCACGGCGGCGCCTTCGCCGTGCAGCTTGCCGCGTCCAGGCCCGCGACGTTGAGCGTCTGCAGCGCGGCATCGCTGGGGCGCGCGGCGCTCAGCGCGTCGCCGCGCTTGGCCTGGATGTAGCGCGCCGCATCCACCCGCTGCAGGGTGACGCTGGCGCAGCCGCCGGCGCACAGCGCCATGCACAGCACGGCGCAGGCCAGGATCGCGCGGTGCCAGCGCTGCCGCCTCACGCCGCGACCTTCGCCGGCCTGCCGGCGCGGCGTGCGAACAGCAGGTCGTACAGCACCGGGATCACCCCCAGCGTCACCAGCGTGCCCAGGGCCAGGCCGCCGATCATGGTGATGGCCATGCCGGTCCACAGCGGACCGGCGAACAGCATCAGCGGGATCAGGCCGACGATGCAGGTCAGCTTGGTCATCACGATCGGGCGCAGGCGCTTGACCGCCGCGGCGATCACCGCCTCGTGCCGGCTCAGGCCATCGGCCAGTTCGGCCTCGATCCGTTCGAGCAGCAGCACCGCGTTGTTGACGATGATGCCGGCCAGCGCGAGCAGGCCGAAGGTGGCCATGAAGCCGAACGGATAGCCGGTGACCAGCAGGGCGAGGGTGGCGCCGATCAGCACGAACGGGATGCTGGCGACCACGATGAACAGTTTGCGGAACGAATTGAACTGCCACACGAACAGCAGCAGGATCGCGCCCAGCGCATGCGGCATGTACTGCAGCAGCGCCTGGTTGGCTTCGGCGGCGTCCTCCAGCTCGCCGCCCATCTCGATACGATAGCCGGGCGGCAGGCGCAGTGCCGCGACCTTGTCGGCCAGCGCGGCCACCACCTGGTCGGTGGTCAGGTCCGGATTGCGGCCGGTGATGGTGATGGCGCGGCTGAGGTTGCGGCGCTGGATCGTCGAGGGCTCCGAACCCAGCTGGATGTCGGCGAGCGCCGACAGCGGTAGCGGTGCGGCGCCGGAGGACGGATAGATCGGCGTGTCGCCGGGATTGCCGCCGCGCGCACCCGGGCCGCTGTCGCCGCGCAGCACGATCGGCACGCTGCTGCCGTCGTCGTGGATCACCGAGGCGTCCACGCCGCCGTAGCGCAGTTGCAGCGCCTGGGCGATGTCCTCGCTGGCGATGCCGGCGCGCCGCGCCTTGGCCTGGTCCACCTGTACCACGTAGCGCGGAATGCGGCTGTCCCAGTCGTCGCTGACGTCCAGCGTGCCGGGCAGGGCGCGCAAGGCGTCGGCGATGCCGGCGGCGAGGCGGCGCAGTTGTGCCTCGTCCGGGCCGATCACGCGGTAGATCGCCACGCCGGATTCGGTCGAGCCCAGCGAAAAGCGCTTGGGCTCGGCGCGCACCGCCGGATAGGCCTGGCGCAGGTGCGTGCGCACCTTGGCGATCAGCGCGTCGATGTCGCTGCCCGGCTGCACGCTGACGGTGAAGTAGGCGATATTGGCCGCCGGCAACGGCGGGTTCAGCCCGAGCACGATGCGCGGGCCTCCATCGGCGACGTAGCCGATGCTGTCGACGATCTGCGGGTTCTGCCGGCGGTCGGCCAGCCACTGGCTGATCGACTGCACGGTGTGCAGGGTCTCGCGCGCATCGCTGCCCGGTTGCAGGGTCACCGGCATCTGGAACTGCAAACGGTCGGACTTGGGCAGGAAGCTGTACGGCACCGAGACCAGCACGGTTACCGCCAGGGCGAGCAAGGCGAGCATGCTGCCCAGGAACAGCGCCTTGTGCGCCAGCAGCGCCTCGATCGCGCGCCGGTACAGGCGGTACGGCTTGGAGGTGTAGCTGTCGCCATGGCCGTCGGCCGGCGCGGCATGCGCGCGGGCGAAGTACATGCACAGCAACGGGGTGATGGTGATGCTGAGCAGCCAGGAGCCGAGCAGGGTGACCGCCAGCACGATCGCCAGCGAGCGCATGTACTCGTTGGTGCTGGTCTGGCCGAAGAAGAACGGCGAGAAGGCCAGCACGATCACCAGCGAGGAGGTCAGCAGCGGGATCGCCAGGCTGCGGCCGGCGGCCTCGCAGGCGGCGCGGCGTTCCTCGCCGGCGGCCAGGCGCCGTTCGATGTCCTCGGCAATGACGATGCCGTTGTCCACCAGCAGGCCCAGCGCCAGGATGATCGCGGCGATGGACACGGTCTGCAGTTCCACGCCCAGCACCCGCATCACGATCAGTGCGCCGAGGATGGTCAACGGTACGATCGCGCCGACGATCAGGCCGGTGCGCCAGCCCAGGAACAGCATCACCACCGCCATCACGATGACGATGGTCTCGCCCATGACGTGGTGCATCTTGCCCATCTCGCGCTCGACCACGTCGGCCTGGAAGGTGACCACGTGCTGCGCGAAGCCCACCGGCAGCGCCTTGGCGGTTTCGCCCAGGGTGCGGCGCAGCGCCTTGCCGACCTCGGCGACGTTGTTGCCGGGCGCCATCGACACCGCCACCACCACCGCCGGCTGGCCCTGGTAGATCGCGCCGGCCTCCGGCGGATCCACCGGCATCAGTTCGATGCGCGCCAATTGCGCCAGCGGGATCTGCCGCGGGCCGTCGGCGCCCTGTGTTGCGATGGGGGTATTGCGCAGCGCGTCCAGGTCGCGCACTTCGCCGGAGGTGGTCACGGTCATCGCCATGCCCGACGCGGCGACCAGGCCACCGCCGGCGACCACGTTCTGCGCGCGCAGTTGCTGCGCGATGGCGGCAGGAGTGAGGCCGGCTTCGCCCAGCCTGGTGCGGTCGAAGGCGACGTAGACGCGCTCGTCCTGCAGGCCGTGGAAGGTGACCCGCTCGACGCCCGGCACGGCGTAGAGCTGTGCGCGCATCTGCCGCAGCGGTCCGAGCATCTCGGCGGTGTTGAAGCCGGGCGCGGTGACGGCGATCGAGGCGATGGCGACACGGCCGAAGTCGTCGTCCACCAGCGGGCCCTGGGTGCCCGCCGGGAGTTCGGCACCGGCTTCGGCGGCCTTGCTGCGTACGCGCTGCCACAGCGCCGGCAGGTCCTTGACGCTGTCCTGCGCGGTGACCTGCACGATGGCGCTGCCGGGATGGATGGTGGTGACGATCTTCTTCAGCCCGCTGACTTCGCGCAGACGTTCCTCCAGCGGGCGCGCGAGCAGGTTCTCCACGCGCTCGCTGGGCATGCCGGGGAAACCGACCTGCACGATCGCGTCGCGCACGGTCACGCTCGGTTCCTCCTGCGACGGGAAGCCGAGGAAGGTGACGATGCCGCCGATCAGGATCAGGGCGGCGCTGAACAGCGCCAGGCGGCTGGATTGCAAGGTGGCGCGGGTCAGGTTCATGGCGAGACGGTGCCGAGGCGGGTGGTAGGACGGAACGGCACGACGTGCTGACCGTCGTGGAGGAAGGCGGCACCGGCGGCGACGACGCGCTCGCCCGGCGCCAGGCCGCGCAGGATCTGCACACGGTCGCCGTCGCTGTGCCCGGTGACGACCCGGCGACGACGCACACTGCCGCTGTCCTGGCGGTACACGAACACCATGGTGTGGCCATCGGCCATGCTCGGGAGCAGCGCGCTCAGCGGTACGCTCGGCGCCTGATCGGCGGCGCTGTCGGGCAGGGCCAGCAGCAGCGATTCGCCGCTGCGCGGCTGCGCGGCATCGGCACTGTCGCTGTCGAACAGCGCCTGTACGGTGGCACCGCCGTCCACGCGATCGGAGACGCTGCGCAGGCGCAACGGCAAGCTCTGCTGCGGCGCGTTGCTGCGGTAGGCGAGGACGCGCTGGCCGGGTTGCAGCGCCGCCGCACGATCGGCCGGCAAGGTCGCCAGCACCTGCGCGCGATCCGCACCGTCCAGCTGCAGCACCGGCTGGCCGGCGCTCACCAGGGTGTCGGGCTGCTGCAGCCGCGCCACCACGCTGCCGTCGAACGGCGCACGCAGTTCCGACTGGCGCACCGCGCGGCGCGCCAGCGCCAGGTCCGACTGCGCGCTGCGCACCCGCGCCTGTGCCGCGGCGAAGGCGCTCTTGGCTGCGGTCAGGGTGGCCGCAGACGCGGCGCCGTCGTCGAACATGGCCTGCTGCTGGGCGAGCTGGGTCTGTTGCTGCTGCAGCTCGGCCGCGGCGATGCCGACGCCGGCCTCGGCCTGCTGCAGGCGCAGGCCGTTCGGTTCCGGGTCCAGGTGCGCGAGCACCTGGCCGGCGTGCACGCGGTCGCCGACATCCACGGCGATGGCGGCGATGCGGCCGCTGCCTTCGAAGCCGAGATCGGCGCGTTGTTGCTGGCGCGCCTGGGCCAGGTAGCGCGTGCTGTCGTGCGCGGCGTCGTTGCCGACGGTTTCCAGCTTGACCGCGCGTGGCGCGTCGGGGGGCGGTGCGGCCTCGCGGCCGCAGCCGGACAGCACCAGCGCGGCCAGCGGCAGGCACAGCGAGAGAAGCAGGGTGGGGCGCAGCGTCATGGTCGGCGATGTCCGAAAGCGATCAGAAGGTGTAGGTGACGGTGGCGCCGCCGCCGGCAGCGGCGCGGCGACGCACCACCGGGCTGCCGTCGGCGGGGCCGACGTAGCGGGTGGCATCGAGCAGCAGCGAGGCGGTCCAGTGCGGCGACAGGGTGTGATCCCATTCGGCGCCGACCGAATAGGCGTACACGCCCGCATCGGCGCGGTGCGGTTGCAAGCCGCTGGTCGCGCTCTGCGCATCGGTGACGCCGAAGTACGCCTGGTTGAAGCGGCGGTCGCCGATGTGCGCGTCCAGGTCCAGGGTCACGTTGTCGGCCGCGGCCTGCAGCAGGGTGAAGCGCGCGCCGGCGCGGTAGCGGTTGCGGCGCGCGCCGTCCTTCAGTGCGAACTCGGCTTCGGCGTCCAGTGCCAGGTATGGAGTGAGTTGCTGCATGACCAGGCTGCGTGCGGTGATCGCGCCGGGTACGTCGCCCATGCCCGCCAGGCGTTTGGAGCCTGGGCGCCAACTGCTGTTGCGTTGCAGGCGGCCCAGGTCGTAGCCGAACGACTGGCTGGCGGAGAAGCCGTGCGCGTTCTGGAACTGCACGCCGGCACCGCGCAGCGTGTCCGCGAACAGGATGCCGCGCTGTATCGAAAACACCGGCACCGCCTGCACGCGGTCGTCGGCGGAGCCGGGATAGCGCGGGGTCAGCATGGCGCCGGCGCCCACGCTCACTTGGGTGCGATCGCCGAGCAGGCCGGCGTTGGATGCCGGGTCGGGGTCTGCGGCGTGCGCCGCCGATGGCAGCGCCAGCACGGCGGCGGTCAGTGTCGGCGACAGAAGGGAGAGAACGTGCTTCATCGGGGCAACCTCGTGCGGGGGGAAGTTTTCAGGGCGCGTGCGGCAGCGGCACGCCGTAGAACGCGCGGAACAGCGCGATGCGATCGAGCAGCAGGTCCTGACGCGCCTGCACATGCGCCAGTTCGGCCTGCGCGGCCTGGATGTCGCCGGCCAGCAGCTCGGGGCGGTCCTGCAGGCCTTGCGCGACGCGCTGCTGCAGGCGCGCCACGCGCTGGCGTTCGCGTTCGAGATTGGTGCGTTCGCCGCGTTCGCGCTGCTGCAGCGCCGGCAACGCATCCAGCGCATCGGCGACCTCGCGGAACGCCGCTTCCACGGTCTTCTCGTAGTCGGCCACCGCGCCGTCCTTGCGCAGCTGTGCGATGTCCAGGTTGGCGCGGTTGCGGCCGCCGTCGAACAGCGGCAGCACCAGTTGCGGCATGAAGCTCCAGGTGCGGCTGCCGGGCATGAACAGGCCGTTCAATGCCTCGCTGGCGGTGCCCAGCGAGGTGCTCAGCCGGATCGACGGGAAGAATGCGGCGCGCGCGGCGCCGATGTCGGCATTGCGCGCGCGCAGCTCTGCTTCGGCCTGGCGGACGTCCGGGCGTTGCAGCAGCAGCTGCGAGTCGAGATCGCGCCAGGCGCGGCCGTCGTCCTGCTCGGCGCCGGGCAATAGCTCCTGCAGGGTGCCGGCGCCATCGGGCGCGGCGTAGCCGGCGAGCAATTGCACGGCGCGGCGGGAGGCGGCGCGGTCGCTGGCGGCCTGTTGCGCGCGCGCCTGCGCCTGGTCGTCGTCGTGGCGCTGGCGGTCCAGCGCATCGCGGGCGATCAGTCCGACCGCCTGCTGGCGCGCGGCGATCGCCAGCAGCGCGGCACTGCGCTCGGCGATGGTCTGCGCCTGCTGCTGGCTCTGCAGGGCGGCGCGTTCCAGTGTGTAGGCTCGCAGGACTTCGGCGATCAGCGCGCCGCGCGCCGCCTGGTGGCCTTCTTCGGAGGCCAGGTAGCGCTGCTGCGCCGCCGCCGACAGCGAGGCCAGCTTGCCGAACAGGTCCAGTTCGAAGCCGTCCACGCCCACTGCGACGGTACTCAGCTTCTGGCCATAGCGTGCCTGCGTGGCCGCGTCGCCGTAGTCGCGGCGCGTGCCCTGGGCATCGAGGCCGAGCTGCGGCAACTGCTGCGCGCGTTCGATGCGGTACTGGGCGCGGGCCTGTTGCACGGTCAGCACGGCATTGCGGAAGTCCGGGTCGTGGGCCAGCGCCAGGGTGACGAGTGGGGTCAGGTCGTGCTGCGGCGAGAACGCGCGCACGAATTGCTGCTCCTGCTCGGTGAGTGCACTGTCGCTTCGGCCAGGGGCCGCGGCCACGGTTGCGGTGGTCGCGCCCAGGGTGGATGGCAGTGCGGTTTGCGGGCGCTGGTAGACCGGCGCCAGAGAGCAGCCACCCAGGGCAAGTGCGAGAAGCCCGAACAGGGCGTGGGTGCGACGCAGGCGGAGCAGCGGGGACGGTAGAATCATGACGGCGGTCGGGTGATCGAACTCGACTGCCAGCATCGGCGGGCATGTTCAAGCCGCCTTCTAGGAATCTTCAAGATTCCATCAAGACGCCAAACACGGGCACCGGGCATGCACGCGAAGAAGATCCTGCTGGTCGAAGACGATGCCGACAGCGCCAGCATCCTCGAGGCCTACCTGCGCCGCGACGGCTTCGAGGTCACCATCGCCGAGGATGGACAGAAGGCGGTGGCGGTGCATGCGCAGTGGAAGCCGGACCTGGTGCTGCTGGACGTGATGCTGCCGCGGCTCAGTGGCACCGAGGTGCTGTCCACGATCCGCCGCAGCAGCGACACGCCGGTGATCATGGTCACCGCGATGGGCGACGAACCAGAGAAGCTCGGCGCGCTGCGTTACGGCGCCGACGATTACGTGGTCAAGCCGTACAGCCCCAAGGAAGTGGTGGCGCGGGTGTTTGCGGTGCTGCGCCGCGCCGGGCCAGCACGCGCCAGCGAGGAGCCGCTGCGCCACGAGCGCCTCACCGTGGACACCGCCGCGGTGCGTGCCAGCGTGCGCGATGCCAACGGGCAGGAGGTGGCGCTGGAACTGACCCCGACCGAATTCAACATCCTGGCGACGCTGATGAAGACGCCGTTCAAGGCCTTCACCCGCAGCGAACTGCTGGAGATCTGCCTGCCCGACAGCGATGCGCTGGAGCGGGTGGTGGATGCGCACGTGCACAACCTGCGCAAGAAGCTGGAACACGAGCAGGTCACCGGGCTGCTGGTGACGGTGCGCGCGATCGGTTACCGCTTCCGATGAACTGGTCCTGGTTCCGCCGCAAGCGCCACGCGCCGCTGTGGCAGTGGGTGGGCCTGCGCATGAGCGCGCTGGCGGTGCTGACCATCATCGCGATCGCACTGGGCATGGTGCTGCGCTTCGCGATCTGGGACGTGTCCACCCTGAGCCGCCTGCCGCCGCAGGCGCGGCAGGAGATGCTGCAGCTGCGCGAGGATCCGCACAGCAATGCGCGGCGCCTGTGGGAGCTGTTCGAGACCTATTACGACGTGGCCGACTTCCTGCCCGGGCTGGCCAGCCGCGACTGGTGGCTGCTGGCGGGCATGGTGCTGGCGTCGATCCCGGTCATCGTGGTCTGCGGCCTGCTCGCCTCGCGGCCGCTGTCGCGGCAGTTCTCCAACGTGGCCGCGGCGGCGCGGCGGATCAGCGATGGCGATTTCGCCGCGCGCGCGCGGGTGGTGCCCGGTGCGCCGGACGAGTTGGCAGGGCTAGCGATCGACTTCAATGGCATGAGTGCGCAGTTGCAGCAGTACGAACGCGAGGTGCGCGAGTCCAGCGCGATGCTGGCGCACGAGTTGCGCACGCCGCTCAACGCGGCGATGGGACGGGTCCAGGGTATGCTCGACCAGGTGTTCCCGAGCAGCGAGGAGCAGTTGCGCATGGTCCAGCGCCAGCTGGAGCAGATCAATCGCCTGGTCGGTGACCTGCACCTGCTGTCGATGGCCCGTGCCAACCAGCTGATGCTGGAACCGCAACGGTTCGCGTTGGGCGCGCTGGTCCGCGAACGCCTGACCTGGGCCGCGCAGCCGCTGCAGGAGGCCAGCATGCAGGTGCAGGTCCGCATTCCCGACCACCTGCACATCAGCGCCGACCGCGACCGCCTGGGCCAGGTGTTGTCGGTGCTGATCGACAATGCGCTGCGCTATGCCGCGGCCGGTGGCGAACTGACCCTGGAGGCGCAGGCCGATGCCGAGGGTGTGCTGATCCACGTCGCCGATCGCGGTCCGGGCGTCGACGAGGAGGCGCTGGCGCGGATGGGCGACCGCTTCTGGCGTGCCGACGACTCGCGTGCACGCCATTCCGGCGGCAGCGGCCTGGGCCTGTCGATCGCCGCTGCGATCTGCCAGGCGCACGGCGGCGCGCTGGAATTCGCCAACCGCGAGGGCGGTGGCCTGTGCGCGCGGGTGCGCTTGCCGCATGCGCCTGCGGGCGATGCCGATACGCCGGCGACCAGTGCGTCGGCGGCGACGCCGCGCAAGCGCCACGCCTGAGATCCGCAACGGCTGCGGAGCGTAGATGCTGTTCTGCATCCGGCCGTCCATGCGACACGCGCCAAGGCCGACCACTTGGCGATAGAGTAGGGCAAGGCCGAGCGAGCATCGGCCTGCTCCCAGTGTCGCAACCGGACCTCGCAATGCGTGCAGCCAGCCCCCCCATCCCGACCGGAACCACCGTCGCCGAATGGCGCGCCATCGAACAGGCCGCCGCCCGGGAACTGCAACGTCGCACCCACGGGGCGCATACCGCGGTGATCGCGCTGCTGCAGGCGCACGCCACCGCGTTCAGCGCGAAACAGCGTGCCCAGATCCTGCGGCGGTTGGGGCGGGGCGGCTGAGCCACGGCCGCATGGTGCGGCGGTCGTGCAACGGCCGCGGACCGATAGTCCTGAGCCACGTGTTCGGCCCCGACGGTGTCGCTGATTGCCACACAAGCTCGGCTATCATCGGCGCGACGCTGAGATGAGTACGGATATGGAAGTGCGACTCACACGCGAGCAGGTCCTCGCGCTTGCGCCCGATGCGGCATCGGCCAAGGCGGCCGCAGGCCTGGCCACGGACGCGAAATGGGGCCTGCTCGGGGCCGATGCCGAGGTGCTGTGGGGAGAATGCCAGGGCAGTGGCGCCAAGCCCTACCAGACCCAGGTGGATCTGGCGGCGATGGTCAGCCGTTGCTCGTGTCCCAGCCGCAAGTTCCCGTGCAAGCATGGCCTGGCCATGCTGTTGTTGTATGCCGCCGGCAATCCGCGCTGCGTGCCGGGCACCCGCCCGGCCTGGGTCGACGAATGGATGCAGGGACGACGCGAGCGCGCGGCGCGCAAGGAGGTCGCCGCCAGTACGCCGCCGCCCGATCCGCAGGCCCAGGCCGCGGCGGCGGCCAAACGCGAACAGGCGCGCTGGGCGCGCATCCAGGCTGGCGCGATGGAACTGCAACGCTGGATCGCCGACCAGTTCCGCCAGGGCCTGGCCAACCTGGGCGCGGAATTCGCCCACGACGCGCGGCGCATGATGGCGCGCATGGTGGATGCACAGGCACCGGGGCTGGCCACGCAGTTGGAGCGCGCCGTGGGCGAGGGCGGTCGCGATCTCGCGCAACTGGCCGATCTCGGCGAGCGCCTCGGCCTGCTGCAGTTGTTGGCCCAGGCGGTGCTGCGCGCGGAGGATTTCAGCGCCACGCGGCAGGCCGATCTGCGCGCGGTGCTGGGCTGGCCGCTGGAGCGCGAGACGGTGCTGCGCGACGGCGAGGCGGTGCACGATCGCTGGCATGTCCTGGGCCAGCTCCTGATCGAGCAGCCGGGCAATCTGCTGGAGCGCCGCGTGTGGCTGCACGGCATGGATAGCGGTCGTTCGGCGTTGCTGCAGGACTACAGCCACGGTGGGCGCGGCTGGGAGCAGCACTGGCGCAACGGCGACGTGCATGTCGGCCGCCTGCATTTTCATCCGGGTACGGTGCCGTTGCGTGCCGTCCCGGGCGAGGTGGATGCCGGGGTGCAGGCAGCCGCCGCGCCGCCATGCACCGACACCCTCGACGCCGCCGCCCGCGCGCAGGCACTCAATCCCTGGCTGCCGCAGGTACCCATGTATCTGCAGGACGTACACATCGCGCACGATGGCCGCGGCGCCTGGTCGCAGCACGCCGACGGCAGCCTGCCCCTGCAGGTGTCCGCGTTGCAGGGCTGGGCGCTGCTCGCGTTCGCGGGCGGCCATCCGCTGTGTCTGATGGGCGAGTGGGATGGCGATACGCTGTTGCCGCTCAGCGCCTGGAATGCGCAAGGCGAGCGTTGGGAAAGGAGCGCGGCATGAACGAGGCCTGGTTGAAGCCGGTCCTGTTGGGCATCGATCGCCCGCAACGGATCCCGCTCGACGGCGCGCTCGGCGAGGTGCTCGCTGCCATCGCCACGCAGGAGGACGCGGCACTAGGCTACAGCCTGCAGGTGGGCGCGTTGGCGGCCTGCCGGCGTGCGGCGCTGCGTCTGGGCGCGCCAATGCCGTTGGTGCCGCCTGCACCGCCGGATCCGCAGGTGCTGCCCGCCGATCATCCCTGGTTGCCGGTGTTGCGGGAGCTGTTCGCCGGCCAGCAGCCGCCCGCGTGGCTGAAGCGCCTGCGCCATGAGGCCTGCCTGCAGTTGGCCGCGCGCGGTCAGCATCTGCCGGTCGCGGTACTGCCGCAGGCCTTGGATGCAGGCGCGCGGCTGAGCGCGCTGCGGTCCGCATTGCGCCCGGTACTCGGTGCGCGTGGGCGATGGCTGGCGGCGCGCAGTGCGGAGTGGGCCTACGCCGCCGATGCGGTTGAGGCGGCGCAGACGCCTGCAGACCTGGAGCGCATGTGGAACGACGGCGCGTTCGACACCCGGTTGCTGGCCTTGCGGCAGTTGCGCACGCAGGACGCCTCTGGCGCACGCTCGCGCCTGGAAGCCGCACTCAAGGATCTGTCTGCGCGCGAACGCGCGGCCTGCGTCGAGGCCTTGCAGGCGCAACTGGGCGATGCCGACGCGCCCCTGCTGCAGCAGCTGTTGAAGGATCGCAGCCGCGAAGTGCGGCTGCTCGCCGGGCCGATGCTGGCGCGGCTGGCGAACACGACGCATGCGCAATACCTGCAAACGCAGATGCTTGGCATGCTGCGGCAACAGCGCAGCGGCTTGCTGCGCCGGGTGAGCTGGACGCTGGATGCGCCGTCCGCCGCCGATCCCGGTTGGACCGACGCGGCCATCGACGGCAAGCGGCCGGATCACGACGCCCTCGGTGAACGCGCCTGGTGGCTGTACCAACTGGCGCGACAGCTACCGCTTACCTGGTGGTGCGACACCCTGGAGAAGACTCCGGAAGAGGTGTTGGCCTGGGCGCGCGACACCGAGTGGTACGACGCCTTGCTGCGGGCCTGGCTGGAACGCGTGGATGCCAGCGAACCGGCCTGGGTGGAAGCGCTGATCGGCGTGGAGCAGCGGTTGCTGAGTTTGGGCGACCTGCTCGCCCTGTTGCCGCCGGCGCAGCGCGAACGGCACTGGCCGGCCAGTGCCGCCGACCTGCAGCAACAACGCCTGCTCGGCGACGTGCTGGCCAGCACCGCGCATGGCCAGACCCTGAGCGCCGCGTATTCGCAGCGGTTGGCGTCAGGGCTGGGGGCCCTGTTCGGCGAGGCCACGCTGCGCCACGACTACACCCTGCGCGATGCGCTGCTGGAACTGCTCGCCGTCCTGCATTCGTCCGCGCTGTCGCAGCTGCAGGTGACCGACCCGCCCGCGGACGCCACCGCCGCCATGCTCGATTGCGTGCAGCAGGCACGCCAGCTGCTGGCCCTGCGCCAGACCCTGCACGCCGCATCCTGATCCTCACGCCTTTCATTGGAGACCTCATGAGCACTGCCGTCCTGCGCCAGCACGCCGAACACCAATACGCCGAGGAACTGGAGGAACTGCGCCGCCAAGACAGCCGCCAACGGCCCGCCAACTGGCTGCTTTCGCCCTGGGCCGTGGTCACCTATCTGCTTGGCGGCACGCTGGAGAACGGCTTCGTGGTCAGCCCCAAGTACATCGGCGACCGCCGCCTGATGGAAGTGGCCGTGGCCACCATCGCCACCGATCGCGCCCTGCTGCTGTTCGGCGTGCCGGGCACCGCCAAGTCGTGGGTCTCCGAGCACATGACCGCGGCGATCAGCGGCGATTCCACGCTGCTGGTGCAGGGCACCGCCGGCACCAGCGAAGAGCAGATCCGCTACGGCTGGAACTACGCGCAGCTGCTGGCCAACGGCCCCAGCGAGAAGGCGCTGGTGCCGAGCCCGCTGATGCAGGCCATGCGCCTGGGCAAGATCGCCCGCATCGAGGAACTCACCCGCATTCCGGCCGACGTGCAGGACGCGCTGATCACCGTGTTGTCGGAAAAGACCCTGCCGATTCCGGAACTGGGCAGCGAAGTGCAGGCGGTGCGCGGCTTCAGCGTGATCGCCACGGCCAACAACCGCGACAAGGGCGTCAACGAACTGTCCAGCGCGCTGAAGCGCCGCTTCAACACCGTGATCCTGCCGGTGCCGTCCAGCGAGGAGGACGAAGTGGCGATCGTGCGCAAGCGCGTGGCCGAAATGGGCGCGGCGCTGGACCTGCCGGCCGAACCGCCGGCGCTGCAGGAAGTGGCGCGCGTGGTGCGCATCTTCCGCGAGCTGCGCAATGGCGTCACCGAGGACGGCAAGGCCAAGCTGAAGAGCCCGACCGCCACGCTGTCCACGGCCGAGGCCATTTCGGTGATCAACAACGGCATGGCCCTGGCCGGCCATTTTGGCGACGGCGTGCTGCGCCCGGGGGACATGGCGGCCGGCATGATCGGCGCGATCGTCAAGGATCCGGTGCAAGACGCGCTGGTGTGGAAGGAATACCTGGAAACCGTGGTGAAGGAGCGCGAGGACTGGAAGGACCTGTACCGCGCCTTCCGCGAGCAGGTCTGAGCGGGCCGGCGCCGATGAGCGACGCGATCTCCCTGTTCGGCATTCGCCACCACGGCCCCGGCTGCGCGCGCAGCCTGGTCGCCGCATTGACGGCGCTGCAGCCGGACTGCGTGCTGATCGAAGGGCCGGCCGGCACCGAGGCGTTGCTGCCGCACGTGCTGGAGGAGGGCATGCAGCCGCCGGTGGCCCTGCTGTCCTACTGCGTCGACGACCCGCAACTGGCGGTGTTCCATCCGTATGCGGCGTACTCCCCGGAGTGGCAGGCCATTTACTGGGCGCTGCGCAACGGCGTGCCGGTGCGCTTCATGGATGTGCCGCCGGCCTTGACCCTGGAATGGCAGGCGCAGGCACGTGCCGAGCGTGCGCCCGCGCAGATCCACGACATGCCGGAGCAGGCGGACACGCCGCTACCGGCGCCGGACGCTGCCGACCCAGCCGGCGAGGGGAGCGCCGAGGTGCGTCCGCCCGATCCGCTGGACTGGCTGGCGCGCGCCGCCGGCCATGCCGACGGCGAGACCTGGTGGAACCACATGGTGGAAGAGCGTGGCGATGGGCAAGGCCTGTTCGATGCCATCGCCGAGGCCATGACCGCCGTGCGCGCACACACGCCGGATCATCCCGGCCCGCGCGGCGAACACGAGGCCGTGCGCGAGGCCCACATGCGCAGCGCGCTGCGCAGTGCTGGCAAGGCCTTCGCGCGCGTCGCGGTGGTCTGCGGCGCCTGGCATGTGCCGGCGCTGAAGCCGGACGCGTTGCGCGCCAACAGCGCCACCGCGGACAGCCGCCTGCTCAAGGCCATGCCCAAGCGCAAGACGCAGAGCACCTGGGTGCCGTGGACCTATCGTCACCTGAGCATGGACAGCGGCTACGGCGCCGGCGTGGACGCGCCGGGCTGGTACGACCACCTGTGGCGCAGCAGCGGCGTCCACGACCAGCGCGCCGTCGGCTGGTATGCGCGGGTGGGGCGCCTGTTGCGCGAGCACGGACTCGATTGCTCGTCGGCGCACCTGATCGAGGCCACGCGCCTGGCCGACACCCTGGCTGCCTTGCGTGGTCATCCGGCCCCGGGCCTCGACGACATCGCCGAAGCCAGCCGCGCGGTCATCTGCAGCGGCGACGATGCGCCGATGCGGCTCATCCGCGAGCGCCTGATGATCGGCGATGCCCTGGGACAGGTGCCCGACAGCGTGCCGGCGGTGCCGCTGCAGCGCGACCTGGAGGCGCAGCAGAAGCGCCTGCGCCTGAAACCCGAAGCGCTGGAAAAGACCCTGGATCTGGACCTGCGCAAGGACACCGATCTGGCACGCAGCCATCTGCTGCATCGGCTGCGCCTGATCGGCATCGAGTGGGGCCGGCTGGCGCGCACCGGGCAGTCCGCACGCGGCACCTTCCACGAAATCTGGCAACTGGCCTGGCAGCCGCAGTTCCTGGTGGACCTGGTGCAAGCCAGCCGCCACGGGCAGACCCTGGCCGATGCCGCGTCCAGCATGGCCATCGCGCAGGCACGCAAGGCCGAGGCGTTGCCTGCGCTGTCCGCGCTGGTGGACCAGGTGCTGCTGGCCGACCTGCCGCAGGCGGTCAGCGCGATCGCGGCCGAACTCGAGGCTCGTGCCGCCACCGATGCCGACCCGCTGGCGCTGCTCGGCGCACTACCGCCGCTGGCCAACGTGTACCGCTACGGCAATGTCCGCCAGACAGAGGGCCATCAGGTCGCGCACCTGTTCGACAGCATGCTGGCGCGTGCAGTCGTCGGCCTGACCCTGGCGCTGTCCAGCCTCGACGAGGCCCGCTCCGAGCAGGCACGCAGCATCGTCCTGGACGCCGACCGCGCCATCGGCCTGCGTGGCGACGCGGACGGCAGCGCCGACTGGCAGCAGGCCTTGCGACGCGTCGCGCTGTCGCCGGCATGCAACGCGCTGCTGCGGGGCGTGGCGCTGCGGCTGCTGTTCGACACGCAGGCGGTGCAGGCCGACACCGTGCACCTGCAACTGCAGCAGCAACTGTCGCCCGGTGCCGAACCGCTGCAGGCCGCGCAGTGGCTGGACGGATTCCTCAACCGCAACGCCACCGTGCTGCTGCACGACGACGCCGTGTGGCAGATGATCGACGCCTGGGTCGTGGCGCTGGATGAGGCGCAACTGGTGCGCGTGCTGCCGTTGGTGCGACGCACCTTCGCCGCCTTCCAGCCGGCCGACCGCCGCGACCTGGGAACGCGCGTGCGCCAGGCGCCGGTGGAAACCACCGTGGCCGCTGTCGCCCCGGACTGGAATCTGGCCCGCGTTGAGCGGGCCCTGCCGACGCTGCGCGAACTGCTGGGATTGACCGCATGACCGACATGACACCCACACCCGACACGGCCACCTCGCGCGCGCAGCGTTGGCGCCTGATCCTGGGGCAGGAGGCCGAATCCAGTTGCGGCGCCTTGCCCAAGCCGCTGCAGGGCATCGACCAGGCGCTGGCCGCGCTGTACGAACCCGATGGCCCAGGCGGCCTGGGGCGCCGCGGCGGGCGAGGGGCCTCCTCGCCCAACGTGGCCCGCTGGCTGGGCGACATCCGCCGCTACTTTCCGTCGTCGGTGGTGCAGGTGATGCAGCGCGACGCCCTGCAGCGCCTGGACCTCACCCAGATGCTGCTGGAAAAGGAAATGCTCGAGCAGGTGCAGCCCGACGTGCACCTGGTCGCCAACCTGATCGGCCTGAGCCGGGTGATTCCGGCGCAGACCAAGGACACCGCGCGCATGGTGGTGCGCCAGGTGGTGGAGCGCCTGCTGCGCCAGTTGGAGGAACCGATGCGCTCGGCGGTGACCGGCGCCCTGGATCGGGCCAGCCGCAACCGCCGCCCACGCCTGGCCGAGATCGACTGGCATCGCACCATCCGCAGCAACCTGCGGCACTGGCAGCCGGAGTTGCGTACCGTGGTGCCGCAGGACCTGGTCGGTTACGGCCGCAAGGCCAGGAAGCCGCAACGCGAAGTGTTGCTGTGCATCGACCAGAGCGGCTCGATGGCCGCCTCGGTGGTGTATTCCAGCATTTTCGGCGCGGTGATGGCCTCGCTGCCGGCAGTGTCCACGCGTTTGGTCGTGTTCGACACCGAAGTGGTCGACATGAGCGAGCAACTGGACGATCCGGTGGACCTGCTGTTCGGCGTGCAACTGGGCGGCGGCACCGACATCCACCGCGCGGTGAGCTACTGCCAGGGGATCATCCGCGAACCACACAACGCCATCCTGGTGCTGATCTCGGACCTGTACGAAGGCGGCGTCGAGGACCGGCTGCTGGCGCGCGCCCGCGAACTGATCGAATCCGGCGTGCAGTTCATCGTGCTGCTCGCCCTCAGCGACGAAGGCACGCCGTCCTACGACCGCGCCCTGGCCGCCAAGCTGGCGGCGCTGGGCGTACCGTCGTTCGCCTGCACGCCGGATGCCTTCCCGGGCCTGATGGCCGCAGCGATCCGCCGGGACGACATCCAGCAGTGGGCCGGGGCGCAGGGGTTGGTGACGGTGCGGTGAGGTTGGTGGGCCTGATAGTGTCTTGGGTTGCGGGCCGCCTCGGCCGGTTGATTTTACATAAGATACATTATGCGAAATTGACTGCGTGGCTGTCGGAGAACCAGAACGCTGCATGATACCAGTTGATCCCTTCGAACGCATCGAACTGACCGGCCCTTGGCCGGTTTTTGGTTTCCAGCTCGGCCACGTGAACCAAGAGCGTTACAGCCTCTACCCCGCAGACATGACGCATGGTCGCTGACCTGCAACATCAAAAAGGAGCAGCGGCGGATGGCAGCACATGTGGCGAAGTGGAGCGCGCAAGGAATGGAGCTACATCGGCGAAATCCCGTTACGATCTCAAGCCGCCTACTCAGCATTCTCCCGCATTCGAACTGCGAAAGATGACGCATCTAGCGCCACGCAATGAGCGCGATTGGATAGCGGGAAAACAGGTACAGTCGATCTCGCTGCCTCGTTCTGTAGACAAGTGCACAGCGGCCTTGGTCTGAGAGATCGTCGACACTATTAGCCGCAACAAGGTGCGCTATCCTGAGTTGTGACACGCGTCATCAGCTGGAATGTCTACAGGATCCAAAGGGAATGGAGCGCTACCGTTTACCCGATTGTGGGCTTGATCTGCATGCGCTTCGCGAACGATTCGATGTTCTTGAAAAAGACGATTGGAACGTTCGCAGCGGTCGTCTTCCACTTCATTGCTATTACGCCAATGACGAAGTCGACAGGGTCAGCGACGAGGCGCATCAGCGGTTCTCAAGAGCCAATGCGCTGGCACCGGAAGCCTTTCCCAGCTGCCTGCAGATGGAAGCCGAACTGGTGTCGATGGCGCTGGAGCTTCTTAATGGTGGAGCTTCCGCGGCCGGAAGCGTCACCTCAGGTGGAACGGAAAGCATCCTTCTGGCATTGAAGGCAGCGCGGGACGCCGCTGCGTCCACGGCCAACGCGAGTTCTCGCCACAACATCGTCATCCCTGATTCGGCGCATCCGGCTTTTGACAAGGGTGCACATCTTCTTGGGTTGGATGTGACCCGTGTTGCAACGGGTTCTGACCTACGTTGCGATGTCGAGGCCATGGAAGCGGCGATGGACGTCAATACCATTCTCATCGTCGGGTCTGCGCCGTCATTGCCGTTCGGGTTGATCGATCCGATTGCCGACCTGGGCACTCTGGCGCAGCGTCATGGGGTCTGGCTGCACGTCGATGGCTGCATCGGTGGGCTGCTGGCGCCCTTCGTTCGCGCCTTGGGACATCCGATTCCCCTCTTCGACTTCGCCGTGCCTGGGGTCCGCTCGATCTCCGCTGATTTGCATAAGTTTGGCTATGCGGCGAAAGGAGCGTCACTGATCCTGTATCGAAGTGCCAGCGATCACCAGTTCCAGTTCAGTCGCTTTTCGAATTGGCCCAAGGGTGATTACTTCACCCCTACACTCTCGGGAACGCGGTCCGGCGGACCCATCGCTGCGGCGTGGGCGGTCATGCATTATCTCGGCCGTAATGGCTATCTCGATGTCACCCGTGCGCTGATGCGATTGCGCGACCGCCATCTCGATGGCTATCGCGCCCAGTGCGGTCTTAGCGTGGTGGGACAGCCCGATCTGACTGTCATTTCGGTCGAATCTCTGGATCTGGACATCTTCTCCATCGCCGACCGTATGCGAGACCGGGGCTGGTACATGAGCCTGGTTGCCCGCCCGGCAGCCATTCAGAGGACCGTCAACCTGGTCCACGAGACGTCGGTCGACGCCTACTTCGAAGATCTCGGGCAGGCGGTCGCCGATGCGCGCGTGCCCTCAATCCACACTCCGCTTGGCTCTAAGGCTCGTCGGATTGTGACTTACTGATTTGCGACCATCACCTCCCGAGGCCACCAATGCAGTTGATCCCAAGGATCTCAGGAGTCACGGAAGCGACCTTCCTCTCCGAGTACGTCCGTGCAAACGTGCCAGTGATCGTCACCGATGCGATGGACGATTGGCGACAGCCCGGCAGGTGGACGCCTGATCATCTGCGTCGCAAGGTCGGTGGCATGGAGGTACAGGTATATGACGATTTGTTCACTCTCGTCGATCTGGAGGATCTGACCGACTATCTCGATCGTAATTTCGACCAGCCGGATGATGCTGTAGCCACCGAGTACGTCCGCGCCTACGTACGGTTCAAGGATGTCGATTTCACTTGGGCGGACCGTCTGTTCGATGCGTTGGCTGCGGAATGGGGCCATCCGTACTTCTTCCCCCGCTCGGGATTTGTCTTGCCGAAATCGGAAACCGCCCCGATCTCGCCAGTGACCGATCTATTTCCGTACAAGGGTTTGTTCATCAGTGGCCGTGGAGCACGCACCCGTCTCCATCGCGACCCCTTTCTCACCGAAGCGATGCTTTGCCAGTTTCATGGTGAGAAACACGTCGTTTTCTATGCTCCCCAGCATGCAGGTGTATTGATGCGCGACGGCACCTTCGTCGACCCGGACGCGGTGGATCGCACATTGTTCCCACGGTTCGACGAAGCTAGACCCGCGTACGACGACATACTCCGCCCCGGTGAGATCCTGTTCATTCCGAGCGGATGGTTCCATGACGTGCGCACGCTTTCGGATTCAATCTCGATCACTTGGAACTTCGTTCATGAGGTCAGCGCGGAGCGCTTCCGGAACGCGGTTCAGGATCCGAGAAATGATTTCGATCGAGACGTGCTCGCTTATCTCGGCGGCATTGCCTGAAGCTTGCTTCGACCAGGCCGACGCGGCCGCTCACTCATATCAAGGAATCGGATATCAGGATGTCGTCGATCACCGAAAAGTTGAGAAAGCTTTCATTGCCCGAACTGGCTGCTTTACGCGCACTGGCATCAGAACGATCGGAGAAGAAAGTCACCTCGCAACCGATCGTACGGCTGGAGGCGGAGCGGGATTTTCCGCTCTCGTTTGCGCAGCAGCGCCTGTGGTTTTTGGCGCAGATGGAGGGGCTCAGCGCGGCCTACAACATTCCTGCAGCGATGGAACTGCGCGGCCGCCTCGACCCCCTGGCGTTGCAACGTGCGCTGGATGCACTGGTCGTGCGCCACGAGTCACTGCGCACCTGCTTCATGACTATCGATGGCGATCCCATCCAGCGGATCGCATCACCCGATACGCCCTTCCCGCTCGCATTCGATGACTTGCGTGAAGTGCACGATCAGGCGGACGCCATCGCTGCGTTGCTCGATGGCGAAGCGAGCGCCCCGTTCAACCTGAGCCGTGCCCCGCTGGTGCGTGGCCGCCTGATTCGCTGCGGCGACGAGCGTTGGGTGTTGTCGATCGTGGTCCACCATATCGTCTCCGACGGCTGGTCCAATACGATCCTGATCCGAGAACTGAGCGCGCTCTATGCAGGATTCGCACGGGGGACGCCTGCCTCATTGCCCGCCCTGCCGATCCGCTATGTGGACTACGCCGTTTGGCAGCGGCGTTGGCTATCGAACGAGGCGCTTTCCGAACAGGCCGCTTACTGGCGGGAGCAACTGGCAGGCGCGCCGGCATTGCTGGAGCTTCCCACGGATCGCCAGCGTCCGGCAGTGCAGGCATTCGCGGGCGATACGGTGGCCCTTGAGATCGATGCGCAGACCACGGCCGAACTGAAGTCGCTGAGCCGGCGCTGCGGCACTACGCTGTACATGACCGTGCTGGCGGCCTGGGCCATCGTGCTGGCGCGATTGTCGGGCCAGCAAGACTTGGTGATCGGCACGCCAGAGGCAAATAGGTCGCGCCTGGAACTCGAGGGCTTGATCGGCTTCTTCGTCAACACGCTAGCCTTGCGCATCGACCTGTCCGGAAACCCGACGGTTGAAACTCTGCTCGCTCATATCCGCAAGATCGTACTGGATGCTCAGAAACATCACGACCTTCCATTCGAGCAGATCGTCGAGATCGTTAATCCGGAACGCAGCTTGGCCTACGCGCCGATCTTCCAGGTGATGTTCCTGTTGCAAAGCGAGGAATCGTCATCGCTCGCACTCGAAGACATCACCATCGCGCCGATGCGGGACACCCAAGCCTTCGCAAAATTCGATGCCGCGCTCGATCTCAGCGAATCGGAAGGTCGCCTCATCGGCGGCATCAATTATGCGACAGCGCTTTTCAAGCGCGATAGCGTCGAGCGCTGGGCGAGCTATCTACACTGCGTGCTGACCGAAATGGCGGCAGCTCGGGATACGAACGTCGAGCTTTTGCCGATGCTGCCGCCCGACGAGCGCCGGCGGATGGTGGTGGACTGGAACGACACGGCGGCCCCCTACTCCGAGCATCTGTGCCTGCACGAGCCGTTCGA